>QHXL01000191.1 GCA_003222935.1 Acidobacteriota bacterium | reverse complement strand
TGAAAACTTCATCGTAACCGCGAATGGTCAAACTTTCGATTTTGTTTTCGGCCAATTTTCGATTGGCCCGCAGTTAGCCGAGAGTGACTCAGGGTGTTTTCCTGGACCTTGTGTGCCGATCGCTTTGACAGGAAATTTTACATCGCCCGCCGGATCGTTGAGTTTCACCGGAGTTTTTGAAGAAGCTGAAGGTCTTGGACAGCGGTCTCTGCAAGTCGATTGGCTTACCGGCAGCGGCCCATTTGCGTTCACGACGCTGGAGGGTGGATCCGGTACCTTCAACATCGAACTGATCGACTTCCTTGAAATTAACGGTACCACGTCGACCCAGCTCTACAACCAATCGGCCCGCATCACAATCACCAGTTTCACTCCTGGCGTAACGGGCGTACCTGAACCCACCACAATGCTTCTGCTCGGCTCGGGCATGGCAGGGTTGATCATTTCCAAACGTCGACGAAGGCGTGAGACAGCGCAGTAGGGTTCCAACGGTATGCGTCCTTCGTAGAACAGGAAGAGATTCTTGGCAATACTTGAGATGATCTGACCGGAGGGTACTAAAGACTTTCTTGTGGAAGTTTTTGGTTAGGTAGGTTTGTACGTGTCATCTTGTGTCGCGGCGATAGGCTCCGTCGCCAAAATCTGAAAATGCGGAGACGAATGTACGTCCCGCCAAAACCTCTTTCACCGCCGCAACCAAATCAGTTGCAATACGCGCCTTAACTACATAACCGGATGCACCATTTTCAAAGGATGCACGCACGAAGTCGTCGTCTTCGTGAACGGTTAAGATGATTATCTTGCTCGTTGAACCGCTTGCCTTAAGTTCAGCCGCGGCCTGGATGCCATCGATGATAGGCATCGAGATATCAACAACACAGATGTCAGGATTCAACCTTGATGCAGCATCTAAGAGAGACTGACCGTCGGTCACTGACTCGACGATCTCATACTCCCTCTCGAGCATTCTGGTGACAACGGCACGGATCTCCAGATGATCGTCCGCCAACAAGATTCGGGTCCGTACCACTGTCGCTCCTTTTCCCTATGCCCTAACTCTTAAACCCAGACAGCTAGAAAGATGGGCATTCTTAACGCCTCTAATGAGCCTGAGGTTAATCCGGCAATACTAGAATGTCGTATCAGGAAAACTACTCGCAAAAGTAACAGGAAGTACTGACAGCTTCACTGTTACCGCAAGCAACGAGTCAGTAGAGTCGATAAATCGACAAACGATCGTGGAGGCCAATGGAAATTAACAAAGCAGAAATGCCGGGTCCCCTTGCGCGAAAAAAACTCACTTACCTTTCGATCCAGACTTTCTCCTTTCAGACACTAACGAGCGAGTGGTTCATCGCATACTCGATTAGCTCGGCGCTACTTCGAATACTGAGATGATCCATCATCGTATACTTGTGATAGGCAACAGTTCGCGGTGAGACGTTGAGAATAAACGCCGCACCTTTCATCGAGTGGCCTTCAGCCAGGAGTTGCAGTACTTCTTTCTGTCGCAGGGTCAAACGGTTCTTACGTCTCCCTGTTTTGAAGTTCTGCATGACCGGACCAATTATTCCTTTGGTGACCAGTGGTGAGATATAGAATCCCCCTCTTACCACCTCGCGAATAGCGCCAACTAAATCCGCAGCAGCTGTGTTCTTAACAACATAGCCTGACGCTCCAAATCGAAACGCCTCTTTCGCGGTGTCCTGATCCTGATTCTGCGTCAAGTAAACGAGCTTTACTCTTGGCATTAGCTTCTTCAGTCGTTCGCCGGCGCACAACCCATTTACTGTCGGAATGCCTATATCGAGCACTATCACAGTAGGGTTGAGCTTCGGTGCGGCTTCTACCAGGTCGCGACCGTCGGTAAACATGCCAACTATTTCAAACTCCGGTTCAAGCAAATTTTTAATGGCTTCCATGATCAATGGGTGATCGTCAGCCAGCACAACCGTAGGCGGTTTCATAAGGGGTCTCCTTAAATTTGGGGTAATCTAGACGCTCTCAGCGATGACGGGGATTTCTCGTGCGCTTGTGCCGAAAGCATCGAGTCTGTTTTCAAGTTTCCGCAATTGTGGACGACTCGGTACTATCGGGACTGAGACGTCAACGCAGGTACCACATTGGGGCTGCGAATTAATCTGCATTTCCCCACCAAGTAAGTACACTCGCTCTTTCATGCTGATAAAGCCGAGTCCGCTTTGTCTCTCGTCCAGCTTTGGATCAAAGCCGCATCCATCGTCTGAAACTGTGAGACGAACAGCATCGGTCGTCTTCCATAGCAAGACTCGAACAGATTGTGCGCCGCTGTGCTTCACGCAATTTCGCAACGCTTCCTGAGCAACTCTGAATACACAGAGCGCTATATCTTTGGGGAGAGCTGCCGGGAACTTGTTGTGTTGAACCTCAATTTTGACGTTTGTAGTCTGCGACATTTCTTCGCACAAACTCCTGACTGCCGCCGCGAGCCCGAGATGGTCCAACTTTGCCGGGTGGAGTCGATACGAAAGCCGGTGGATGTCGCCGGAAAGCTCCTGCGCTTGATGCTGAATTCTTTTCAAGAGATCACGATTGCGCGGCGCCTTCGGAATCGACTTACCGAGTTGCTCCAACTCTATTGAGAGTAGTGCCAATCTTTGATTGAAATCATCATGTAGTTCGCAGGCGATACGACTGCGCTCTTTTTCCTGCGCGGCAATCAAGCGGCCGCCAAGGTCTTTCAAGTTCGCTTCGGCACGTTTTCGCTCCGAGATATCGATCATGAAACCCGACATTCGTCGCGACTGACCATACACAGCACTGACGTTGATCAGATTGTGGAACCAAACGATCCGGCCATCACTGGCAATCATTCGAAAGGTGAGGTCGTAATGATCCTCAACTTGAAATTGAAAGATTCGGTGTTTGTCTTCGGGATGAAGGTGACGGGTCAGGAAGTTTGGCTCGTACCAATCGGCAATCGGGTAGCCGAGGATCTTCTCTGCTTGTTCACTCACATAGGAAAACTGCCAGTCGTCACCATCTGCTTCCCAAACGACTATTTTTGTTGCCTCGAGTAAACGATCGAGCGGTACTTCATTAATCATCAGATCTTCGGCTGGTAACCGTTGAGTCTGACTGGACAATCCTTGCTTGCCGACCAGGACAGGGGATGTCCGGGGGGTTCGTGGGGATTGAAAGATTCGAGTCGTGTATACGTGCTGCACGTTACGATTTGGAGCTTGCGACATAAGGGGTGTCCTCATTAAAAAAGGGGTCTACTAAAGGGGATTCAAACTAAATCTTGGTCCGTCACATAGTTGTCTACCTCCTGCATAAATAAGTGCCCGGTACTCGTCGATTTGAACTCCAAGCACCGACATGGCCCCCCGCAAAATGGCAAAATCGCTGGATCGAAGATGAATATTCAAATCGGCCTCTGTATCCCATTCACTAACCAACAAGGATGAATTCTCATCGAAACTGTCAACGTAGACGTTGAATGAAAGACAACCTTCAGAAGCTCGAATAGGTCCCAGCATTTGGTTGATAGTTTGAAAGAACTCTTTCCGCTTTTCTGGCGTCACGGTGATTCTTGTGGTGTTTACAATCATGATTACCCCTGAGCAAAAAAGACACGAATCCCTGTGATCGGGGCCCGCACATTCCGATCTCGCTAGCAAAGTTTCTTTGGATTGCGAGTCCGTTAGAAGCGAAAAACTCAGCAGTTCATTTCTAAATTATCTATGTGCAAGTTGCGTGCACCGCGAGGTAACGCTGACGTTAGGAGGAAAAACCTATTGTTTATAACGTTTAGTTCACTATTGCGGGATTTACGGAGATGACTGTTTACCCTCAGTATTTTGCGGATTCCTTACGAGTTCAAGGGGTGAGGTGGTTTCTTATGAGACTTCTGAGCCTTGGGCCGCGGCCCGTGGGCGGTGGATACCAAATTTTCCCATTCGGGCGCGTAGCGTACTGGCGTTAAGGCCGAGAATTTTTGCGGCCCCGTATGGTCCTTCCACGCGCCATCCGGTGTTTTCAAGCGTGCGAATAATGTAGTCACGCTCCATGTCCTCAAGGCTCATGACAGCAGGCGATTCTTCCTTCGCCTGTTCCAGGCTGTCAGAAAGATGGAGTACCGAGCCTTGAGTATGGATTACGGCGCGCTCTATCACGTTTGCCAGTTCTCTAACGTTTCCGGGCCAGGCATGTGATTGCAGCCGATTCATGCTTCGCGGTGAAACTGAAGTTATTGTTTTCCCCAATCTCTTCGCGAACTTACTCGCAAAATGGTCGACCATTAGAGGAATATCTTCTTTGCGCTGCCGGAGTGGCGGCACCGTTATCGGGAATACATTTAACCGATACCAGAGATCCTCGCGGAAATTACCTTTATCAACTTCGAATTTAAGATTCCGATTTGTCGCTGCAATGATCCGAACGTCTACTTTGAGTGTTTTAGAGCCGCCAACCCTCTCAAACTCACCTTCCTGCAACACTCGGAGCAGTTTGACTTGAAGTTCCAACGGCAACTCACCAATCTCATCGAGAAAAATCGTACCGGCATCTGCCAGCTCGAAGCGACCAAGTTTCTTCGCTGCGGCTCCGGTAA
>QHXL01000190.1:5172-6698 GCA_003222935.1 Acidobacteriota bacterium | reverse complement strand
TGCCTATTACCATTGGTTACTTCCAGGGTCTAACAGGTGCTGCCACTGGCGTTGCTACGAACTACACGAACGCCAACTTCCGTAGCTCCACCTACTACAACACGATGAATCCGTTGAATCCAACGCCACTAACCTTCGGTTCAAACCTGTCCAGTACATCGTTTGATAACCGTCGGACCGGTGCGACTGCGATCTTCCCGATTAACCACTTCCTGGTTAACCCTGGTAAGCGCGGTGGTTCGTTTATTGTGGATAACAGTGGTCTAACTTACTACGATGCCGCAACGGTCGAGTTGCGCAGGCGTATGTCGCATGGCTTGTTGGTTCAGGCGAACTACACGTTCGGCAAAGCAATCAACAATACCTATGCGAGCAGCTCTTCGGTTTTCGATCAGCCCAACACGCTTCGCGATCTCGATCTTCGACGCGGTTTGGCTCCGTTCGATATCACCCACAGCATCAAGGGCAACTTCATTTATGAATTGCCTGTTGGCCGTGGTAAGCAGTTCATGAGTGATGCGCACGGTATAGTCGAAGGCTTACTTGGTGGATGGGGCTTCAACGGCAACATCCGTCTGCAGAGCGGAAACCCCTTCAACCTGGGTAACGTTCAGCTCGTCGGAATGACTCAGAAGGAACTTCAGGAAGCAATCGGCGTCTATCGCGACCCCGATGGTTTCATTTATGTTCTGCCGAAGGAAATTCGCGACAACACAGTTAAGGCCTTCAACCTGGGTATCGTTACGAGGCAAGTAACCGGTCAGCCAAGCACCGTAGCACCGGAATACACAACAGGTGCTCCAACGGGTCGGTACGTCGCCCCGGCTGGCGCTGGCAACTGCGGACAGAAATATTCAGGCAACTGCGGTTACGCCAACTTGATCCTCAAAGGACCATCGTTCTTCCGGTCTGACTTGAGCATCGTTAAGAAGGTCAAATTCACAGAAAACACCAACCTTGAACTTCGCGGTGAATTCTTGAACGCCTTCAATAACATTAACTTCCTCGTCGGCTCCGCTGGTGCTGACTTGAACTCTCTGGGCGGCTTCACGTCATCGGCTTTTGGTCGCATGACATCGAGCTACCAGGACCTGTCAACAACCAACGATCCAGGCGGCCGCTTGGTTCAACTCGTGGTCCGGTTCAACTTCTAAGAACCAGATCACTTTCCCTGGCAGCAATGAGGAGAGTGGCGTCAGTCACTCTCCTCATGCTTCTTTTAACTCCTTCCGGTAAAGGTTGCTGTGACTCGACTAAACCGGCGTAACTTCCTAACACTCACCTCAGGTTCGCTTGTCTCCCTGGCGACAATCAGATCACTGTCCGCCCTCCCGTCACAACCTCCAACACTGCAAAAGTATGGTCCGGAACCGAAGAGTCGTTCGTGTTGGCTCGATGTCTGTGCACCACTTGTGATTCACGATCCGTCAATCGGCTTTGAATCTGAAATTGTTCTGACCTCCGATAACTTCATCGGCGCGCGAGGGTACTCTGATGGCGAGGATGCCACCGAATATCAAATCTAT
>QHXL01000190.1:0-5076 GCA_003222935.1 Acidobacteriota bacterium | reverse complement strand
CGGTAATAATCGGTTTTGGGGTGGTCTGAAGATTCGCTTGCGGGCAAAAACGCGAGTGCCGACTCACGCCAGTGATCTCTTTAGCTCTGCGTTTGTGCGTTGGAAGACTCCCAACTCATTTGCAAACGTCCATGCCAATCCTGATCCGGTCCAGTGGCAGCGAGCCGACAGTTTCTTTTACTCCATGCCGTTTCCTCCACTGCGCGACTACGAGTGTCTTTATAGTCTTTTCAATCCCTACCTGGAACGTAGTACCGGAACGGTCAGTCTCTACGATCAGTTTGGCGTCAAACTGCAGGAGTTACCGTACGACCTGGCAGCCTACTCATCATTGCTCCTGGATCTGCGAAAGGGTGAATACGTCAGCAACGTGAGCGACTCGTTTGCGAAAGCCAAAGCGGATGGGAAAAAGCTAAAGCTACAAGGCGGCGCACGCGGCGGAACAATCGCAGTCGTTAACCAAAAAGGTTCAGTGAAGAACTTTGGCTACCTGCTAATCAAGCAGCCTGGCAGTTCGCGTTTCGCCATCGAGCACCCGATTCACCAGCAATCTTACAATCCAACACCGTCGCAGTTGCCCTTTGATTCGGTCGGACGCTTTAAGGCAAAGAACATTCTTTACACGCCGCTCGTCTTTAACTCGACGAAGATTGGCGGGGTTACACTCGAGTCGCGTTTTCATCTTAGCTCCGGCGCGCCGGTGGAAGATCACCTGTGGCTGAGCCCATACATCACGGATGCCGATGGCGCTGTGGCGTGGCAAATGGGTAACGAAAGTCCTAATCCTAAATCGATCTCTGAAAAACAGATCGAACGCAACGCAATCAAACTCGGTGGCCAGCAAAGCTGTATTCTCGACGCTTCTCAACTCGGTTTACCAAAAGGATTCTCCGGCGGATTGGGTCTCGCTATTACGCCACTCACAAATCACACATTGATGAAAGTCGAGTTGAAGGCTGTCGAATGGGACGCTCCGACCTTTACTCACTTCCGGCCAGGTCTTGCATCGGCGCGCGCTTATCAACGTGCCAAACATCGCCAAGGTCTCGCCACGGATTACATCGTCGCTGGCGCTCGCCTTGCAGTCGCGGCAGGAAAAATGATGCGCGACGAGATCCTCGCAGTTATCAATATTGATGACAAAAATCTCCCGGGTAATCCCACCGTTGAGATATTCGCGTCAGCCGGTTTGGTCGAAAGAGTGCCGCTCGGTAAAGTGCCGGCATTTAGTTGTCGTCACTACTTGCTTTCCGATTTGCTATCTGGAAAGATCACGACGAACGACCTGAGTCTCCGACTCGTCGACGAACAAGCCACTCTGCTAATGTCGGTAATACATCTCGACTATGAGCGTCGCGACATCGCGGCCGATCACGGTTCCGACAGGTTCTCCACCTTTA
This sequence comes from Acidobacteriota bacterium, assembly GCA_003222935.1. Classification (GTDB taxonomy): domain Bacteria; phylum Acidobacteriota; class Blastocatellia; order Pyrinomonadales; family Pyrinomonadaceae; genus PSRF01. The sequence continues at coordinate 3,676 of QHXL01000190.1, read as the reverse complement.
GTGAGTTCACTTGCGAGTCCACGGCTTAAGCGTGTCGGCAGCCAGGAAGTCAGTTCTACACTCCATCAATTAGTTCAAGTCAAGGAGCCCATCAGATGAAGAGAGTAATTTCTGCGTGCTTTGTATTAGTCATGCTTGCAGGGACCGGGTTGGCACAAAAAGCAAAACCATGGACCGAGTGGACAAAAAAAGATGTCGACAAAACACTGAATGATTCAGCGTGGGGACAAACACAATCAGAAGGCAGTGCGGCCAGTTCGTCTTCACAAACCTCGGCGATAACCGCCACCGGTGCAGCGAAGAGTGAGTCTACTAATATCTCAGCGGCGGGTCGTGTGGAATCCGGTCAAACGAAGCCCTCATCAGTTGTTAAATACCACGTCAGCTTTCTTTCGGCTAAACCAGTTCGAGCTGCTTTTGCGCGAAAAGTCTTGTTGGCCCAGGCACAGGCAAACGAAGAACTGGCCGGACAATTACAGACTTTCGTCGATCGTTCCTTTAATGACTACATTGTGCTTTGTGTGGCGTTAGAGGTAGAGGATCCGAAGATGGCGGGACCGCTGGTCCGTACCTTTACGGCTGCAACCACTGAAGCGCTGCAACAAAACGTCTATCTGGAACGCAAGGATGGGAAGAAGCTATTCCTGATGGAGTATCGAGCACCAACCGGCGACGGAATGGGCGCGAAATTTATCTTTCAGCGGGTAGTTGACGGGCAGCCTTTCCTTGCCGAAACCGATAACGTGAAGTTCTTCGCGCAGTTTAACGAGAGGATGAAACTAAACACGAAGTACAAGCTTTCAGATATGCTGTACGACGGGAAGTTGGAATACTAGCCAGCGGTCGAAAGTGATATTAAGAAATGAGAAAGTTGCTTTTCGCGATTCTTGTACCGGCGCTTCTTGTGAGCGCCGGTATGGCCCAGGAAAAGAAATGGCTTGAGTGGTCAAAAACTGAAGCCGAAAAGATTTTGAATGACTCACCATGGGGACAAACTCAAACCGAAACAGATTTATCAGAAATGATGTACACGCCAACTTCCGGAGGCACTGGTGCAATCGGACGATCCGATGCTATTAGAGGTCGCACTGGAACCACGCAAGGGATCAACAACAATCGCGCTGATCAGGGAGCAACGAACCAGGCGATCTCAGTCAATTACCACGTGCGACTGCTGTCGGCTAAACCGGTAAGACAGGCATTCATGCGTGTCATCTCGCTTGAACAGAAAAATTCAAGTGGAGAATTCTTAGAAGATCTGAATGCTTTCGTTCAGCGTGATTTTAAAGACTACATTGTGGTAGCCGTTACGCTCGACTCGATCGATTCGCGCTTTTCGGGACCGGCTATGCAAACATTTGCGACCGCGAGAATAGGAACGATAAAAAACGCTACCTACCTGGAGCGGAAAGATGGCAAACGACTGTTTCCGATCGACTACCATCCGCCGACCAGTGATGGGCTTGGCGCGAAGTTCATTTTCCCGAGGCTGGTCGACGAGCAAAATTTCCTGGATGAGAAAAGCGGAACAGTTCGCTTCTATTCCGAGATGGCTTCGCAGCTTAAGTTGAATGTTACGTTCAAAGTGTCTGACATGATCTACAACGGTAAGTTGGAATACTAAGAAGGAAGGCAAAACGTCATGAGAGCTTCGGCGTGTCTCGTGTTCACCATCGCGTTGATTCTTACCTCTTTTGGCGTTTCGGCTGTGGTGTCGTCACAGGCGAGCCAGAAAGACGACGAGACCTGGACCAAATGGACCAGGAAGGAAGCCGAAAAGATTTTGTCAGAATCGCCGTGGTCAGGTAATCAAACTGAGACGGACACTTCGGAAATGTTTTTCTCGCCAACTGCTGATCCCAACAAGCCCGGCGCCCGGCCACAACCCAACGATAAAACTCGACTTGAGCAAGGCGCCACTAATCAATCCGTGAACGTGAAGTATGTGCTCCGCTTTTTCTCTGCGCGCCCGGTTAGGCGCGCGCTTGTTCGCCTTATGGAACTGCAAAGCACTCCTTCGGCGGAGCAAGTCCAGAAACTGCACAACTTCGCGAACGTGAAGGCCACTGATTCAATCATCATTACGCTCGTGGCTCAGTCGACCGACCAACGTTCCGAGCGTGAAGTGATGCAGGCCATAAACAGCGCGGTCACAGGCACGTTGAAAAACGAGACGTACCTCGAGCGCAACGGAAAGCGATTGTTCCTCGAAGAATATATCCCGCCAGGCAGGGATGGTTTTGGGGCGCGATTCATCTTCCTGCGAATGATGGACGAGAGGCCCTTTATTGACGACAAGACAGGTGAGGTCCGGTTCGTTGCAAAGTTTGAAAAAGGACCCCAGATCGATAAACGTTTCAAAGTCTCTGAAATGGTGTACAACGGCGAACTCGAGTATTAACTCTGATACGGAAGGACAACTGATGAAGCCCCTATTTTGTCTTTTGTTTAGCGTTGCACTGGTTTTCTCTTCGTTGGCAGTGTTCGCAACAGTGTCGACCCAATCACCGCAAAATGACGATCAGTCCTGGATGAAGTGGACCAAGAAGGACGCTGAGAAGATGTTGTCAGATTCTCCCTGGGCATTGAATCAAACCGAGACTGACACGTCGGAAATGTTTTACTCACCTACGTCTCCATCGACGAGGCCCGATAACACAGCTGAACGAGTTGCAATCGGTGCTACAAATCAGTCGGTTAACATTAAGTATATGATCAGGTTTTTCTCAGCCAGGCCGGTGAGACGTGCCTTGGTTCGTCTGATGGAATTGCAAACCAACCCGACGCCAGATGTGGTCGCAAAGCTGCACAACTTCGCAAACGTCAAGGCTACCGACTCGATCATTGTCACCCTGATCGCCGAGTCGCCAGATCAACGGTACCAACGAGCAGTGGCTGAGGCGATAAACGGTGCAGTTACGGCAACGCTTAAGAACGATACCTATTTAGAGAGAAACGGGAAGCGTCTTTTCCTCGAGGAATATGTTCCGCCGGGAAAGGATGGATTTGGGGCTCGATTTATCTTCTTGCGAGAGATGGATGGAAAGCCGTTCATCTCGGATAACACTGGTGAAGTTCGGTTCCACTCAAAGTTCCCGAGAGGTCCCAGGGTGGACCGGCGCTTCAAAGTTTCAGACATGCTTTACAACGGCGAACTTGAATACTAAGCCGTCGCTAAAAACTCTCGTCTTTTCCACCTGAGCCATGTCCTCGAACTTGAGAGCGGCACCCACAGAGGTGCGCCGGTTCCATGAATTCAAAAACTGCGACCGCTCTAATTTTCCGGTGTGGCTGCAGTTTCGACTCCCTCGGCGTAAGCCTTTCCCTGGCAAGTACCTAAGTTTTCATTTTGAACTAAACTTTTCGACTCGCCTTCGCCGCCGGATGTGAGGCGATGGCTAGGCCTCGCCGTAAGTTGCTGCGTTTCCCCTCCGATTGCGCTTAGTAGGTCGCACCAGATGGGGCCGAGCCCGAACCAGGGCATAGCCCAAAATCCAAGGCTCTGTTACGGCGAGGCATTGCCGTCGCCTCACATCGGGCGGCGAAGCCGTTACCTTCGTCGATCATTCTATTGTGCAGACGATTAATTAGAGTTGTGCTCCTAATAGTAATGCGCGACATTGCGAAGCAAAGTGCTCGTGGCGATGTGTTAACATTTAGCTCTTCACAGCTTTAC
>QHXL01000189.1 GCA_003222935.1 Acidobacteriota bacterium | reverse complement strand
CATGCATCCAACCGGAAAGATGACTCGCGACGAACGACTCGAGGGCATCATGGGTGACGACGGCATCACTAACTGCGGCAATGCTCAGAATTGTGTGCAGGCCTGTCCCATGGGAATCCCTTTGACCAAGGCAATCTACGAAGAGAATCGCGAAACAGTCGTTCACGGTCTGCTCGGCTGGTTGAAGTTCTAGCAGGGTCATAGGAAGAAGTAGCACTTCATAAAGCACAAGTAAGGAAGGGCGGTTTACCCCCGCTGGTTCAAATAGACGCACCTCAGAAAATAGGTGACTCTAGCTTGAACCAGCGGGGGTAAACCGCCCTTCCTAACTTGCGCTAGTTAACCGACTACACTTCCTTACTTGCGCTTGTTAAGCGACTACACTAAATCCTGTCGGCCTTTAGACACCGAGAATATCGACCAACTCCTGGACGGCCGAGGCGCTCTTTTGAAGTGCAATACGCTCTTCGGCAGTTAAATTGATCTCGATGATCTGCTCGAGTCCTTTCGCACCTAACTTGCACGGCACACCCACATACAAACCATTCACGCCATACTCACCTTCCAGATACGCCGCACAGGGTCTTTCAGAATTGCTTCAGTCATCTCAACGGCTGCGGCTGACGGTGCGTAATAAGCCGAACCAGTCTTCAACAAACTCACGATCTCGGCGCCGCCACCGGCAGTTCGTTTCACAATCGCATCGATCTGATCCTTAGGCAGCAACTCGGTAATGGGAATTCCTGCGCAGGTTGAATATCGCGGTAGCGGCACCATCGTATCCCCGTGACCACCAAGTACAAATGCCGTGACGTTTTCAACCGATACGTTTAATGCTTCCGCCAGGAAACAACGCATGCGAGCCGAATCGAGTACGCCGGCCATACCAATGACGCGATGTTTTGGAAGACCAGAACGTTTCAAAGCCACCTGGCACATAGCGTCCAGGGGATTCGAAACAATGATCAGAATCGCATTGGGTGAGCGTCGAACAACTTCATCACAAACCTTGCCAACAATATCGGCATTTGTCTTAAGTAAGTCGTCGCGACTCATACCGGGCTTTCGCGCTAAACCTGCGGTGATGATCACGACATCCGAGTTTTCAGTCCCGTCGTAATTGTTAGCTCCAACTAGTGCAACGTCGTAACCTTCGATTGGAGCAGCTTGTGCCAAATCCAACGCTTTGCCTTGCGGCACGCCTTCAACAATGTCCACTAAAACGACGTCGCCGAGTTCCTTGGCAGCAAGCCAATGAGCCGCTGTTGCACCTACATTTCCCGCGCCGACGACTGTAATTTTCTTTCTCGCACTCATAACTTCATGTTCCTTTCACAGACAGAAACCGACGCAGTTCTCATTGAGGTTCCTGCATTGATTTGTATTTAATAATGCTAGGATTTGAAAGAGCGCGAGTTTAAGGCGCGTAGATGAGCGTGTCAAGAAACCGAAATGAGTAGCACAGACTTCAGTCTGTGATGGATCCAAATGAAGCTACTGGAGAGTCTAAAGTCTTCCCTGTTTGGAAATAAACCACTCGCTGTCGACAGCGACGAAGATGATACTCTCGACCCTGACAACCCCTTCCCTGAACCAATCACAATCGAAATCACGGACGTCTTCGATCTTCATACGGTTCAACCTCGCGAAGTGAAGGCCATCGTTGAGGAGTATCTACAACAAGCACGTGCAAAAGGATTTCAAAGCGTTCGCATCATTCATGGCAAAGGCATCGGCGTACAGCGCGAAATGGTGAGATCGATCCTTGCCAGGACTGACTTTGTTTCCGACTGGACGGACGCACCCTCTGAGGCTGGCGGTTGGGGCGCTACGATTGTTCGGTTTAAGAAGAGTGTTGACTAACCATCACAGACTTAAGTCTGCGCTACTCGCTCATGCAACTTAAACTCGTCGTGCACTGCGTTAACCGCAGCACGCATCTCGTCAGCTGCGACTACAAACGACACGTTGTATTCGGAAGACCCCTGGGCAATAGCAATAATGTTGATATCACATCGGCCTAACGCGCTGAATGTTCGGCCCGCTATACCGGGTGTCCCTCGCATCTTCTCCCCGACGACTGCTACGATCGCTATGTCCGGGTTTGACGTTATGTGTTCGACGTCGTGTTGGACCAGATCCTTCTCAAAAGTCGCACGCAATGCTTTAAGAGTCTGTGGCGCGTCTGCCGATTCAACTATTAAGCAGATATCGTTCTCAGAAGATGATTGCGAAATCAGCAGAACGTTAGCTCGGACACTTGCAACCGCTTGAAAGGTTTTGGCGGCAACCCCGATGACGCCGACAATTCCGCGACCCCCAATCGTAATCATGCTTACGTTAGTGATCGCCGTGATTGCTCGCACTCCGTCCTCCGTCGGATGTCCGGTAGTTGTGATACGGGTACCGGTTCCTTCGGGAATAAAGCTATTGCGAATCCAAACAGGAATTTGCGCAGCTACAACCGGTCGGAGTGTTTTCGGATGAAGCACCTTCGCGCCAAAGTAAGCCAACTCGGCCGCCTCATTGTAGGAGATGTCGTGTAACAACCGGGCATTTGGTACTAATCGTGGATCGGCGGTCAGCACGCGATAATGATCTCGTCTGCATTAAGCGCCGCTCCCAGAGTAGTGGCGGAATAGTCTGATCCACCGCGGCCCAGGGTAGTTAAGGTTCCGTCGACGGTTGCTCCGATGAAACCAGTAACGACCAGCGTGACCTCAGTCAGCAAAGGTTTTAGTCGTTCATTAACGCGCTCGCGAACTTGAGGCATCAATGGCTCGGCCTGGAGATACTGCTCGTCAGTGATAATTACCTCAGTCGCTTCTATCGCAATGCTGTCCAAATTCATCTCGCAAAGCGTTGCCGCCATCAATCGCGCGGAGAATCTTTCACCAAAACTCGAAAGCGTCGCGAAGGTTCGCGGCGTTAACTCACGCAAGAGAGATACTCCCTGGTAAAGGTTCCCGACTTCCCAGGTTAGCGTCTCGAGTTCGTCGATTAACTTCGCAAGTCGTTCTTCAGTGGCGACAAGAGCGCGAGCAGCCACCAGGTGCTGATCACGCAATGAAGTTTTTAGCTGCTCGACATCCAGCAGCTCGCCTTCTACTGCTTGCTGGGCCGCAGCTATCAAGCGATTTGTCACGCCACTCATGGCAGACACCACAACCACGACCGAGTTCTCGCGTGCGGCACTGACAACAATCTCCGCCGCCCGACGAATGCAGGCGGCATCGCCGACCGAGGTACCTCCAAACTTCATCACTTGAAGCTTATTCTTCATAAAGCCACTAACCACGTGGTGTCCGATCTGATTTAACTTGTCGAGAGAAATTCAGCCGCAGATATTCGCTGATAAACGCAGGTCAAAACAAGGAAGACAAGCCCGTCAACTGTCTCGATCTCAAAATCTGCGTTGATCAGCGAATATCTGCGGCTGATTTTCTCTCGGATAATACGCTGCTATTGACTTCAACCTTCGCGCCATCCTTCATCAACTTATACTCGACTGAATCGACCAGGGCGCGCCAACTCGCCTCAACTATGTTTGCCGAGACTCCAACAGTTCCCCATTTTGTTTTTCCATCGCTCGACGTTATCAGCACACGTACTAAACTCGCCGTTCCCGACAACGGACTCTTCAACACTCGAACTTTATAGTCGACAAGGTAAACGCTTTCGAGTGAGGGATAGAATTTACCCAGAGCTCTTCGCAGCGCGCGGTCCAGGGCGTTAACAGGACCGTTGCCGCTCGCCGCAGAATGTTCTTCCGTTTCACCAACCCTGATCTTAACCGTCGCCTCACTTAGCGGCATCATGTTTCCGCGATGTTCATCGATCACCCGAAAGTCGATTAGTTTAAAGAAAGGTTCGGGCGAGTTTTGCACCCGGTTAACTAACAATTCGAAACTAGCTTCGGCAGCTTCAAACTCATAGCCATCGTGCTCCAGGCGCTTTAATTCCTGGAGAACACCCTGATCACGATCAAGGTCGATTCCTAGTTCGCGGGCTTTGGCGACGAGATTTCCACGACCCGACAAATCCGAAACTAAAACTCGTCGGCGATTTCCCACTAACTCGGGTGGGATGTGTTCATACGTCTGCGGATTTCGCTCAACCGCCGCCACGTGAACCCCGCCTTTGTGAGCAAACGCGCTATCGCCAATAAAAGGTGCGTTGGATTGCAGCGACAAGTTCGCGACTTCACTAACCAGGTGCGCAATCTCACGCAATTGTCTTAAACGCTCACTACCGAGCACTTGCTTTCCAAGCTTGAGTTCCAGGTTTGGAATAACTGAGCACAGGTTAGCGTTACCACATCGCTCACCATAACCGTTGATTGTTCCCTGTACTTGAGTAGCACCGGCATTCACTGCCGCCAGTGTGTTTGCAACAGCCATTTCGCCATCGTTGTGACAGTGGACACCAACCGGCACCGCAATCCGTTCTGCGACCATTCTCACCGCTGCACTGACATCTTCAGGAAGACTTCCTCCATTTGTATCGCAAAGAACTATTCGCTGAGCGCCTCCCTCGACCGCAGCTCGAAGCGTGTCGAGCGCAAACTCGGAATTAGATCGATAACCATCGAAGAAGTGCTCGGCGTCATAAATTAAGGTGTCGACACGCGCAGAAAGGTAACGGACTGAATCCTCGATCAGATCGAGGTTCTGTTGCGGGCTGATCCGCAAGGCTTCTGTCACATGAAATTCCCATGACTTCCCAAACATTGTGACCACTGAAGTACCCGCAAAAAGAAGTGCCTGGATGTTTGGGTCGGAGTCGCAGGAATGACTGTGCCGGCGTGTCGAGCCAAAAGCGGCGATCCGTGCACGCTTGAGTTTCCGACCTCGCATTTCTTCAAAAAATGCGACGTCTCGAGGGTTTGAGCCCGGCCAACCTCCCTCGATGAAATCCACGCCCAGATCATCTAGAGCTTCAGCGATACGAATCTTGTCGGCGACCGAAAAGTTAATACCCTCCCCCTGGGTACCGTCGCGCAGCGTTGTGTCGTAGATCTCGATTCGATGACTCATTGGTATCTAACAGACAAGTTTAACGGTTTCAGATGTCACAAAAGTTAACCAATCCCGGTATCGTTCATCACGTCCAGCGGTGGCGGAGAAGAAAATATTTTGAAGCCGCTCCGTCAGTGGCCCACGACCGCCACTACCAATTACTGCTCCATCAACTTCACGAATAGGGGTTACTTCTGCCGCAGTTCCCGTGAAAAACACTTCGTCCGCGGTCAATAAATCGTCGAGCAGGATTGGACCAACGTTTACCTGGCACCTCAGATCTCGGGCAATCTGTATCACTGCACTTCGAGTAATGCCGAGCAGTATTGAGTGTCGTTCGTCGTTGGTATACAACTCGCCATTTCGAACAAAAAATAAATTCTCACCCGAACCCTCGGCAACTCCCCCGTTGACGTCCAGCAAGAGCGCCTCGTCAAAGCCTCGACTGACGGCATCACGCACGGCAAGAATTGAGTTGATGTACTGACCGCAGGCCTTCGCCGTGGTGGGCATCATGTCGGAATGGAATTTTTTCCACGGCGACACCGTAACGCGCACGCCTTCTTCCAATCCGGCAGCACCAAGATAAGCATCCCAGGGCCAGACGAGAATCACTACCTCCACCGGACATTTTGCAGGATGAAGTCCAAGCGAACTGCTGCCGTAAAAGCAGAGTGGTCGGACATAACAACTCTTGAAACCATTGCGCTCAATCAAGCGACAGATTGCTTCGGTTAGCTCGTCGCGATCGTAGGGTATTGTCATCCCGTGTACAGCGGCAGACTGATAAAGACGATCCAGGTGATCGTCGAGGCGAAACACAGCCGGGCCGTCCAACGTCTCATAGCAACGCATCCCTTCAAATACACCACTACCGTAATGAAGAGCATGCGCCGATACATGTGTGGTCGCGTCCTGCCAGGGAATGATCGATCCATCGCGCCAAACCCATTTTGCTTGCTCAAACGACATAATCGGCTTTCTGGGACAAGGTGAAAAAGTTAGAAACAAGAAGGGCCATCAACTTCTGCTGATGGCCCGTTAGCAACTCATGCTTGCTCAATGGCCATCAGGTGAAAGTCTCCTTAATGCCCGAAATCGTAAGCGTGAGAGTCAATCCGCATAGCCCGACCATTCGGGTCACTGGCCAGTTCACCGATGAGAAGAGCTCTTGCTTTGCAGTTGAAGGTTTCATAGAGCCTCAGGAGAGCCCACTAACATCCCACAGTCACTCTAGTCCGACACCTTGGTCTTTGCCTAATTGATAATTTTTAGCGAACTATAAACTTTGCTAAGGGCCTACAACCACCTCAACCTCTATGAATCCTTTCAAAATAAGAGTTTCCCAGACTCACTGGTCCCGATCAGTTAAAAAAACTTTTCCACGACCTGATAGCTAGTCGACACATTCGGCACGTTAGGTAACAGAACAACAATCGAGTTCCTGGCAGGCAGCATTCCACGGCTCCCACGCTGAAAGTGCTGTATGCAAATGGGTTCTCCAAACTTTGGGGTCCTTAGCCTACCAGAGCCCAGTAATCCGTTTTTGGGTTTGCGAATTCGTGTCAGACCGTTATCGGTCCGGGTGGTTCAGAAGAACTGCGCCTACCGAAACGGCTGCCGAGCTTGCGCTACTCGAAGTTGTTCCCGACTTACGCTCACTTGAAGCGCTAACCTCGTCTAAGGAGAAACATAATGTCTATGCCCCAAGAGATTTATTTAAAGATGACTCGACGTCCAGGTCCCTGGCGCCTTAAGACCAGTCTGCTTTTCGCGATCGCGCTCTTTGCTTTAGTAATTTCTACTTCTGCGAGTTCAGCTGCTGCGGACACGATTACTTTCAGTGGTCTCGAGCAAGCTGGGAACAGTTTAGTTCACACAACCGATCCCTACTTTGAGAGTGGGTATCGCATACAAAACGGCGGCGAACTATATTACGCTCAGCAATCGAACGCCTCGTATGCAGGGTCGGCAGGACTTCACGAGCGAATCGCGAATGGCCTCATTATTCTGACCCGAGTCGGAGGAAGCCCATTTACTTTGTCCAGTATCGGGCTGTCGACTCTGATGCCGGGGGGTACATCACCGGCTGTAGTATTTGTTGGTGTGCTGTCAGGTGGAGGCACTGTC
>QHXL01000188.1:7633-14398 GCA_003222935.1 Acidobacteriota bacterium | reverse complement strand
GCGAAGTCTTAACCGATATCATGAATGGTCGAAGTTCGTTTTACTTACTTAGAGGTTTTGCGCTGAGAAGCCATCATGAGAATGAGCAGTGCCGGATCCAACGTCACGCGGCGTCACCTCGACATGCCACGACCCATTGTGATGTGTGAAAGTCATGTTGGCCTGCGAAACTTCTCCTGATGAATCGCCGCGATCTCTTCGGCACTAACCTTTGGCCGTCTGTCGTAAGTCAGCAACCCATTGGATTCTTGTTCGATGTCTGTAAGTTGTGTATAGCAAAACCCGGCAAGGAACTTGAGCGAAGCAATTCCCTGGATCAAGTCGCGGTACTTCTCAAGCAGTTCATCGGACGTCTTGAACGAATCATAAAACTGAAAAAGCACGTCACGTTCTTCGGTAGCAATATCTTCAGGTATCGCCAGAAAGCCTCCGACCTCAGAGAGCACGATTGGTTGACCTCGATACTTTGAGCCGCGAGCGAACAGGGGTTTCCCGCCTATCCAAACGGTTGATGGTAACTTTCCACTCGTTAAGGTTTCGCTGTACCGTTCTTGAAGCTTTGACGCCGTGGGAGTGTAGTCGTGAATAGCGCAGATATCAGTAATGTCTGTGTGCTCCCACCCATCGTTGTCGATAACCGGACGAGTCGAATCGAGTTGCCGGGTAACACGGACCATGCGTTCAATGAAGGCGTACTGGCCCGCGTGTTCGTGGCCCAGGTCTGGAAACCCCATACTTTCGTTAACGGGAACCCACGCTATGATGCAAGGGTGGTTGTAATCCCGACTGACGGCACTCTGCCATTCAGCTGAAAGCAGTTCTTCGGCTTTTGGAGACCATTCCCGAGCATTGGGCATTTCTTCCCAGACCATCACTCCTAAGCGATCGCACCAGTACAGCCAACGCGGGTCTTCGATCTTTTGATGTTTGCGCACCCCATTAAAGCCGAACATTTTTATCCAACCAATGTCGGTTTGATATGCTTCATCTGAGGGAGCTGTGAGGTATCCATTTGGCCAGTAGCCCTGGTCAAGGACCATCTTTAGATAGGTGGGTATTCCATTCAAAAGGAATTTGCCGTCGCGAAGCTCAATGCTTCGCATTCCTATGTATGAACCGACTTCATCCAGTAGCTTGTCGCCATCGTATAGTCTGATTTGAAGATCATAAAGATGAGGATTCTCAGGTGACCAAAGTTTCGCATAGGGAATGGTGATCGCAAGCCGCCCGGTAGCCACGGCTGTTTGGTCCTCCGCAAGCGCGACTCGCCGTCCATCTTCAAGCACCTCCGCTTCTATACGCCAGGTGGCAGATGGAGCGTGCAGAAACACCGTGAGTTCAAGAATGTTTCTTTTTGCATGCGTGACTACGCGGATCCCTTCAATGCGCAGGGAGGGTACCGGTTCCAGCCAAACGCTTTGCCATATACCGGTTGTACAGTAGTAGTCGATTTCACGTGGTAAGGCCGTGTGCGACTGTTTGCCTCGAGGCTGATCAGGGTCCTGGCGATCTTCAACGCGGACGGTCAAACGGTTAGCCCCAGGTTTTACATACGGCGCTATATCAAACTGAAAAGGTACGTGCCCCCCTCGGTTGTGGCCCACCTCCTGTCCGTTGACCCAAACTGTGCACGCGTAATCGACTGCCCCGAAGTTCAATAACAGGTCTCTCTGATAAAACTCAGTCGGAAGTTCGAATGTACGCGCATACCACACCAGTTCATGGACACTCTTGTCGTTGATGCCAGACAATTCGGTTTGATAGGCAAAAGGAACGATGATTTTCTGAGGCAGAGCCCTTCCATCAAACCATCCGTCCCGCAGGCCGTCGTCCGAATCATCAAAGGCAAATTCCCATTCGCCATTTAAGTTGAACCATAAACTGCGAGCAAATTGTGGCCTGGGGTAATCGGGGCGCGGAACGTCTTTATGATTCAAAGGCATCTGCAGGTCCTAGCGACACTCGGGTGCTCCAACGCGTCCGGTGTCCTCCAGGTCATCAATCTCCCACGCGGTTAATCGACCTTCAAATAGGAGTCGGCCATCCGGATTTAATTGATACATGAGCGATTCAGAAGGGTTAAGACTGAATAAGACAGTGCGATTGTCGCAGGTAATACACGCAACAAGTTCACGCCCGTTCGGCAACTGGTAGATCGTGCCGTTCTTTAGATTCATGTTCACCCCGTGTTCGTTCGACTTACGAATTTTGATCTGAGATCGTGTGCTCAACCTGTCGTACCTTCAGACGCAAAGCTTAGGTGCCGGTCACTTGTCCGATCCCGAAAAAATCTATTCAGACTATCTTCAAGTGAAGGCATGAAACTGCCCCGCTCGCTTGCGAGCGCACTGAAGGATGGTCTTAAGGTAACTAATTCCAGTGAGTCGCCCGAACTGCACTTGACTCGCCCAGGATCGTATCCCGCCATTTCCGCGACGATCCGTGCAAGCTCGACCCAGGTCACAATTCCGGAATTTGCCAGGTGCCAGATACCCTGTTCGCCATCAATAAGCAGATCGAGCGCAGCATTTACCAGATCGGGAATATATGTTGGTGAAATCTTAATGCATTGTGAACGAAGTTGTAGCGATCCCATGGTCCAAAAAAGGCGCTGGTGCGGATAACCAATGCCTGAGGACACGCTTCAAGTACCGCCGTTTCCGAATCGGCCTTGCTTTGGCCGTAAACACTTATCGGAGCGGGAGGATCGCTCTCCACGTACGGCGTAATTTTTTTTCCATCGAACACCAGATCGGAAGAAAAGGTGACAAGGCGCAACCCGCGGTTTGCGCATGCTCTGGCGAGAGAGATGGGCCCAATGACATTCTCGCGCCGGCATACTTCAATGTTCGCTTCCGCTAAATCTACGCGGACATAACCAGCAGCATTAATCAAAGCCCACGGCTCATACTGGTTGAGAGCACTTGCTACCGAAATATCGTCGGCAATGTCGAGTTGCGCGCGAGAGAGCAGCTGGTATGCGAGCCCACGCTGTTCGCAAATTCTCGCGAAGGCCTGACCAAGCGTACCCGTTGCCCCGGTTATTAGTAGCGGGCGACTGGCCTCTCCCGAATTCTTTATGGACGATCTCACACTTGATGAAATTCCCTGCCCGCGAGGAGCGACAGGGGGATAACTTAATCTGTCCCAGCGATGCCACCAGCCCGGACTATCCAGCGTGGGATGATCGAATTTCTTTCCCATCGTAATCGACTCAACAAACTTGGAGAGGACGGTCGCGCGCGGAACGGTGGATCGAACGTCGAACAAGCCGGGCTCATACGATCCGCCGTTTGACGTTAATAGATTGTTCCAACCGTAAGTACCAAACGCCGCCCAGGCAGTCACGGCTCGCACATCAACCTGGTCTTCACGTGCTTCATTCACCACTTGCCAAATTTCATTGAGCCAACGCAGTTGCTCCTCTCGTGTACAGCCTAAATGGGCTTCTGTTATTGCTAAGGGTAAACGGTACCGTTGCCACGCTTCGCGTAGGATTGCCTTCGGACCAGCTACCCCTTCCGAGCATACCCTCACCGCCTCCACGTCTGCGTAGGCATCACGTCCGTTGCCTCCATGAAAAGCCACGGGGTAACGCCCGAGGCGTTGATCGAGAAAGCGTTCGCTGGTGATGTAGTGATTTATTCCCAGGATGTCAGGTGAAGTTTGATTCTCCAAGAACCATTCCAACTCGTTCGATTGTATTCCCAACCAGGTGAAGTACTCCCACATTGGAGTACCTGGAACGATCTTTCCACATAGCAGATCAAAGGTCAGCCATCGTCTCTCGTTTTCAAACTCGGCCTGGTATGCAAGCACTTGAGTGCTGAACGTTTTTCCTAGGTCTTCGGTTTGAATCAACCGGGCAGTCGGGTTGACTGAACGAATCGCCGACATCGCCATGACAATCGCACGACATTCGAGGAGAAACGCTCGCGCGAAAGCAAGCGGGTCGCGCTGGTGTGGATACCAATGACCATAAAGGCAGCTGAATCGCGCAGTCGTAAGCGGCTCGTTTACAGGTGTGTATGAACTTACCCACGGGTAACGTTGAGCTACTGCCTGAGCAAAAGCTGCAAGTTTTTCAGGGAAACTGGGATCCAGAAGACTTGTATAGGACGGACCGCTTCCATGGTGGACCAAGGTCAGAATTGGCATTAGTCCTAGCCGACGCAGGGTTGCCATTCGTTCGTCGGCCCAAGCCCAGTCCGGATCGTCTAAGGCTTTTGGCGCGGTTCGCTCCCAGAGGACGGGGTAACGAATAACCCGGACTCCCAACGCGGCCACCCGCCCGAGATCTTCCACACGAAGGTGATGTCCGCTGAGTTTGAGCTGGTCCAAATATGCATCACCAACTCGGTTTACTGTGCACTCGACTCCAGCCCACAACTCAAGAGGCTGAAGTGTTAAGTTCTCGGCGGTCATGGCGTATTAGCGTGTGTTGCCGACGTCAGCTCGAGCGCTGACACTACAATTGAACTTGATCCTGGTTTGTGTCCATTGCCATTGCCGTTGCCATGACCGTTCGTGTGAAGCGCAGCTTCGATTCTTTTCATGCCCGCAATCTTTCCGTAGGTGGTAAGAGCCTGGGCCACGATTTGATCCATGTTGTAATACTTATACGTAGCCAGACGACCTACAAAGATCACGCCGGAGGTGCGATCAGCTAGAGCCTTGTATTTCGCGTAGATCGCGGCATTCGCTTTTCTAGGTACCGGATAATATGGATCGCCCTCGGCTTGAGGAAACTCGTAAACGATGCTGGTCCGATTATGCTCCTGGCCGGTCAGGTATTTGAATTCAGTCACGCGCGTGTACGGTTGTTCATTTGGATAGTTCACCACGGGAGCTGATTGGAATACCTCCATATCGTGAGTCTCGTGCTTGAACTCGAGCGAGCGATACGGCAACTTCCCGTAGCAATAGTCAAAGTAAGCATCCACCGGACCCGTGTAGATCATTTCGCGGAACGGAATATCCCTTTCAACTTCACGGTAATCGCAATTCAACAACACCTTAATGTTTGGATGATCCAACATGCGTTCAAACATTCTGGTGTAACCATGCAAGGGCATCGACTGGTAGGTATCGGTAAAGTACCTGTCGTCTCGATTCGTGCGAGTAGGAACGCGAGACGTCACACTTGCGTCCAACTCTGAAGGATCCAGTCCCCATTGTTTGCGGGTGTAGTTTCGGAAGAATTTCTCGTAGAGCTCGCGGCCAACCTGGCTCACTACGACATCTTCGGAAGTGCGAATGTCTTCACAGGGTTCCGCAACTTTCTTAAAGAAGTCTTCCACTTCAAAGGAAGTAAGGTTGAGTCCGTATAGGCTATTAATGGTATCCAGGTTGATTGGGATGGGGACTATTTGACCGTCAACGCTGGCGCGAACACGATGTTGATAAGGGCGCCACTCAGTGAAGCGCGAGAGATATTCAAAAACGTCGCGCGCGTTCGTGTGAAAAATATGTGGCCCGTACTTGTGTACAAGAATTCCTGCTTCATTGTAGTGATCATAGGCATTCCCGCCGATGTGTGGACGCTTATCACAAATCAGGATTTTCTTGTCAGAACCCGCAGCCAGTCGCTCAGCCAGTACGCTGCCGGCGAAACCCGCGCCAACTATTAAGTAGTCAAACATTTTCTCCCCCTTGTTCTTTCCCGTAGTAAATCAGGCTACACCCGCGACCCTCTGGCGACTCGCCGTTGAGAGAGTCGCAGAACTCCTGTTGATGGTCTTATCGGCAGTTGCTTTATTAATCAAATCGGACATTTGTGCCCAGGTCTTATCCCACGATAAGTCTGCGAGGAAATCGTCAACCCGCGTAAGCCACTCGCTGTTACTCACCCCTTGAGCCATCAAGTCTTCCGCGGCCGTAATAAATTCAGCAGGCGTGTCTGCAATCCGCACAAGGTCTAATTCTCCATACGGACGAATAACGTCGCGTATTGAAGTGGAGATGACGGGTCTGCCTGCTGCCAGGTATTCCGGAGTCTTGGTCGGACTGATGAATCGTGTGGATTCGTTCCTGGCAAACAACAACAAAGCAATGTCCCAACCCGCCAGGTAGCGGGGCAACTCTTCGTACTTCTTAGGACCGAGGTAATGTATGTTCGGGTGTTTAGGTAATGTATTAGGATCAATCTTTACCACGGGCCCAATCATTATGAACTGCCAATCAGGCCGCTTCCTTGCCACAGCGTCTAGCAACTCGATGTCGAACCGTTCGTCAATTACACCGAAGAAACCTAAACGCGGTCGTCGAATTGATGCCTGGTCCTCGGGATCACCTTTAATAGTCCGGGCCTCACCGAAGTGGGAGACGTCGATACTGCTAGGAAACGAATGAACGGCCGGGTGAGAATTCCGCTTTGCCTCGTACAAACTCTGACCGCCCGTGAAAACAAGATCGACGCGACTAAAAAGTTCACGCTCGAAATCTGCCAGGTGTGAGTGAGCTCCCTTGAACGCAGAAAGCTCGTCCATGCAATCGTAAATTGAGGTTATCGGAGTAAAGTGCCTCGTAAAGCTGAGTGCCATTGGCGTGTAGTACCAAAACATGTATTCGCGAATGGACTGTTCCTGAAAAAGCCTGCGCATCATCTCTTTAAGGACGGCAGTCGTGGCGACGTCGCTGCGTAAATCTTCCGGTAAGTGCGGCACGACAACTCGCACATTCCCTTCACGCTCCTGCACGCTAAGCTCCATCGAACCATTGCCAAGAATCGGTTCTTCTACAAAAAATACACGACGGTCCCGAGCA
>QHXL01000188.1:0-7612 GCA_003222935.1 Acidobacteriota bacterium | reverse complement strand
AGCAAATTAGGTCAGGCAGGTCTGCAGCTGCACCATCTATTGTTTTCGATTCCTTCTTCTTTATCGCTGAGACGACCTCAAACTGGGCAGAATTTGGTTGGAACAAACGCTCCGATATTGTGGGTTTGTCTCCTCGTAAACGTTGAGGTTGTTTGTGCATATCATTCCTCCGTGTGTAGTCCTCTGGAATATTAATCGTTGAGTCGGATCACTTGAGCTAATCGTAAGTGCGCTTTGAATCATCTATCCAAGTCACACTCGCTCTAAATCAATACAAGTAGAAGTCCAGTTTGTTTTTGTATAAGCCATCATTACAACAGTCCCGATTTCGTATTGGGCGCTCAGCAACCTGGATGCCATTCTGATCACAATCCGGTAGGTCTAGCTTATCCTGTGCGTTGCGGCTGAGTATCCTAGGTGTTGGTTAGTTACTCATCCGTACGCTAGCCGACGTACGAAGCATCGACATAAATTTGTTAGGTTCTTGCAAAGCGAGCCGGATCGCGTAGGAGCGAATGTAGAAGGGGTAATGCGCTGAGATGAGGATTGACCTTGTGTTAAACTGACGCTAACCATTACCCGGGCAAATGATCCCATGACTCACCGATCTGCATCCTCGTCACCCAGCAGTAATAAGATTTTGGCTGCGCTGAATGAGGCGGATCATCCGAATCTCTTTTCCCAGCTGCAACTGACCACCGTCGCGCAAGGCCAGGTCATTTATCAAGCCCAGAGTTCAATGAACTTCGTTTATTTTCCGCTGACTGCAGTTTTTTCCATGTTAAGCACTATGGAAGATGGCAGAACAGTGGAAGTAGGCCCTGTGGGACACGAAGGACTTGTTGGATTGCGGATTTTTCTGGGAGCGAAAATTTCGACGGACCAGGTCATTGTGCACGTTGCGGGTGATGCTATGCGTCTGCGAACGAGCGCGTTCAAAGCGGAAATAGTTGGGCAGAACGCAATTTCAGATAAGTTAGTGCGTTATACGCAAATGCTACTCGCCATGACGGCCCGCTCGGGTGCGTGCAACAAACTCCATAACATTGAACAGCAACTCGCTCGGTGGCTTTTGACTATGTCCGATTATGTAGGTGAGGACTTAGCGCTGACCCATGACCTTATTGCACTTACGCTTGGGGTGCGGCGCGCTGGAGTAAGCGAAGCTGCTAATGGCCTTCGCAATTTGGGTGTAATAGATTACCGGCGAGGCCACATTCAAATCGTTGATCGAGAACGGCTGGAGACAATCGCCTGCGAGTGCTACCGGGTTGTCAAAAAAGAGTATGACGACTTATATAATGATTTGTCCCCAGCCCTGATTTAAGAAGATATCCGTCCAATCACAAGGCCGCTATTATTCTGCACCAGCTCGACCCGCCAGTGTAGCGATTACCGTCAGCAACTCGTCCGCCTGAACAGGTTTTGCAACGTGAGTGTGAAAACCCGCTCGAAGTGCTAGTTGACGATCAACTGCGCCTGCATAAGCAGTCAACGCTATTGCCGGAATCTGCCCCTTCTCAGGTTCGAGAGCCCGGATTTTCTTAATTAGTTCATATCCATTTTCACCAGACATCCCGATGTCACTTACGAGTAGGTCATAAGATGTGCGTTGAACCTCGCGCAACGCTTCATCGGCAGAAGGCAGGGCAGTTACAGAGGAACCACACCTTTCAAGAATTGTTTTTAGCAAGTCGCGCGTATCGTCATCGTCCTCTACAACCAGAATTCGAAGTTGCCTCAACTCAGGATAGCTGGGGCTAATGTCAGATTGGTCTAAAAGTCTTCGAGCTTCGTAAGAAAGCAGATCCACACGTTGAGAGCCTGATGTCATTATCTCCGAAAATGCCAGGGGAATCTCAATGACAAAAGTTGCTCCTTCTCCAGGCCCTTCGCTTGCAGCGTGTACGTTCCCACCATGTTGCTTCACAAGATAATCAACGATCGCTAATCCCAGTCCCAAACCTGAATGCGCTCGAATATTTGATGAGTCCGCTTGTTTGAATCTTTCAAAAATGTGGGGAAGATCAGCCGCGGGAATACCTATACCTGTATCCTTGATTTCCAACACAGCACGCGCATTACGTCGCTCCAGGCGAACTGAAACACGCCCTCCCTCAGGAGTAAATTTGATCGCATTCGAGAGCAGATTCGAAACGACTTGTTCCAGCCGTGAAGGATCACCCGATACGGGACCGGCGGTAGGATCAATAAAGGTGTCGAGGGCGAGCGATTTTGCGTCTGCGGCTGGACGAAGGGATTTAACTATTGAGTCGACAAGATCAGGAAACGCTACCGGTTGCAATTCAACTTTAAGCTTGCCGGTAATAATTCGAGAAACGTCAAGCAGATCCTCTATCAACTTGGATTGCGACTCAGCGTTCCTTTGGATTATTTGGACCGCACGTTCCTGCTCACTGGCAATCAATTTATTTGAACCTAACAATTGTGACCAGCCCAAGATTGAGGTGAGCGGGGTTCTGAGTTCGTGCGACAAAGTGGCGAGGAATTCATCTTTCACTTGATTGGCGTTTTCCAATTCGTCGGCTCTAAGACGTAACATTTCATGGATGCGCCGGAGTTCTGTCGTATCCCGTCCGACACCAAAAGCAAGATTGTCCTCAGGGACCGGGAAATAACTCCACGCGAACCACCGGTATCCTCCGTCCTTACATCGCAGCCGGTTCTCCATGGATTTCGTTGGTTGGCCGACTGAGAGTTTTTGATAGGCAACCTTCGTCTCTGCCAGATCGTCGGGATGAACCAAATCCAAAAGTTTCATTGACAACAATTCATTTTCACTAAATCCCAGAACTGTCTCAAAGGCCGGGTTAACTCGGAGGAACCTGCTATCAAGATGGACGATGCACAGAAGATCCATCGAAAGCATAAAAAACCGATCGCGCTCTTCAGTCAGTCGGTTTCGTTCTGTCATGTCGCGCATGACTTTTGAAAAGCCCACCAACTGACCACTTGGGTCACGAACAGAGGTCATCACGCCACTGACCCAAAACCGAGAGCGATCTCGGCGTACATGCCAACGTTCGTCTTCAGCTCGTCCGACAGCAGCGGCCGTATTCATCTCCTGCTCCGGAACCCTTCTGGCTCTATCCTCAACAGTGAAAAATCGGCTACCACTTTTCCCGAGTATTTCAGGTGCGCTATAGCCCAGAATCTGTTCGGCGCCCCGATTCCAATTGGTTACATTGCCATCCTTGTCCAACAGGAAAATTGCATAGTCGCGCAGTTCTTCTATCGCTTTCCGGTAGATATCTTCGGTTCGCCTGTATGTGTGGCGTCGATTTATGACTTCCTTATCATCCATAACCTCTTGAAGGTTTTCGTAAGAAAAGCTCCTTCCCGCTTGAATGGTTCTTAGGGGAAGCTTTTAGCAAAAACACGGATAATAGTTTGTGCGCTACCGAACCTAACGAGTGGCTGATTTAGCGGAGAAGGAGCAGCGAAGATAGCGGGAAAATTGGTAGTTCCAATACCTCAATATGCAAATAGCTATTCCTTAATCTGATCGAAGGCCAGAGTGCCGATTCTGTATTTCTGCCAATCCCTGTAGTCAAAGTGCCACCATTCCGCTTCGTACACGGTGAAGCCCTCCGACTGCATTGCGTCACGTAGAAGATCGCGATGCCAACGTTGTAGCGACGTACCACCGGGATAATCGGGGTAAGCACGATCCGTAGTCTCGTCATAAGTGCTCACCATCTCAATCGGCTTTCCGGTCTTCAGATCGTAGAGGGTTATGTCGACCGCACAGCCCCGATTATGTCGAGAGCCCTTTGACGGATCAGCCACAAATTTCTTTTTGTCTTCAGGCGTCGCGTCCCAGAACACTTTCGTTACGTACCAGGGACGGTAAGCGTCATGAACCAGCAAGCCATAACCTGACTGTTTCAATTTGCGATTAACACGAACAAGAGATTCAGCTGCGGGACGCTGCATGAACGCACGCGGCTCGGAATAGAAAACGGTTCCGAAGAGATTGTTGGTTGTGGCGTAGCGGATCTCGAGCTTGATTGTTGGATCTAACTTAGTGAGTTCAACCAGGTCAGTGGACAAAAAGTCTCCGGTCTCGGTCGGAGGCGGCGCGGTGCGTGCTTCTTCAATGAGTTGGGGCACTGGCCGCAGTGGCTCGACGCGAAGTTGATTTGACCCTGCTTCAGGTCCTAGCGGCCTGCGTTTATATATCGATTTTCCAATTGCTACCTCGGTTACCTTGCCACGTGCGTCTCGCCCAAACTTCACCCGATCAGCAGAGTGCGAGGAGTTAGACGCAAACTGAAACTTGCCTTTTGCGATCTCCTCGAGCGGATTGAACTCAGTTCTCTTGAAAAGCAGACCTAGTTTTCCATCTCTTTCGAGGACAATGACTGTGTCGCTATCAAGTACGTATTCCCCGATAAGAGGACGCCATCGAGCCGGAGCTGGCAGCGGCTTGGAGCTTTTCTGTGCGTTCGTCGCGAGAGATAAACGTGGAACGTTGACGCTGCCAATGATGGCAAGCACCGTTACGAGTGTTAGAACACTTCGATACCTAATTGATCTCATTTCCTTCCGCCACTGCCTTCTGAATTTTTTCAAATGCTCCGTGAAGTATGTCGTCCTCTCGGGCAATACAAAACCGCATGTAGTCCTGATACTCGTCACTATCAGCAAACGCGCCTCCCGGCACGCCGGCCACCCCATTGCTTAAAAGCATCTGATTGAATTCGACTGCATCACCGTACCCTTGAGGAATCCGCGCCCAGACATAAAAGGCAGACCCTGACTCGTAAATCTGAAAGCCGGCACTAACCAGCGACTCGACAGCCACGCCTCTCTTGGACTTGAACTTGTCGCGCAACGCCGAGTAGTAATTCGGATCTGACATGAGCACCTGGGCCAGCGCGAGTTGCAAGGGAGTGGGAGAACACACATAGAAAACGTTGTTGGTGTTGTTAAGTGGAGCTATCAGACTAGCGTTTCCATAAACATACCCCAGTCGCCAACCTGAGATGTTCCAGGATTTGGAGAACGAGTTAACGGTGATCGTCCTCTCCCACATTCCGTCGAGCGTGGCAATTGAAATGTGAGGTGTGTCGCCTACGACATAATGCTCGTACACTTCATCGGCTATACACAAAAGATCAAACTCATTACAGACGGCGGCGATCGCTTCCAGTTCGGGTCTGCTGAAAACTTTACCGGTAGGATTTGCGGGAGAGCAGGCGATAATGGCACGAAGCGGAAGATGTTCACGCTCCTTCCACTCACGACAACGTGCCTGCAACTCATCAACATCAAGTTCAAGGTTCTCGCCACGCAAAGGCAGCACATTCGTGGCTCCACCCAACTCATCAAGTATGCGCCGGTGATAGGGATAGTACGGCTCGAAAACGAGCGCAGACGAACCCTTCAAGTACGTGTGCGCGACCGCGATGAGTGCCGCTGTCGCACCCGACGTGATCATTAACTGCAGCGGCGCGGCTTTTGGGTCCACTTCTATGCGGTTGAAAACGGAAATCTTCTTCGCTACCGCTTCTCGTAACTCACCTACCCCTTCTGCCGGGCTGTAATGATTTCGACTCGCGCTAATCAACTCACTTGCAGCTTGCGCGAGCGCTGGATTGATCTTTAATTCCGATCGTCCCTGGACAAGATTCCCACTTAGAGGGACCAATCGAGTGATGGCTCTAATATCCGGTTGTGTTCTTGACGTCATTTCGCTTGCAGCTCCAGGACTAATATGTAGCGCTAAAGTGCAAGAGACCACCGGCGAAGGAGAACCACAACAAGCCCAGGCACGTTAGCAGCTTGTAGTTTTACCTAAATACTCCGTCGCTTACCACTCCAGGCGATGATGACATTGATGATCACCGCCAATCTCATATCATTAATCTGCAAGCTACTCCGATCTTAATGCCACGATTGGATCAACTCTCGTGGCCCGGCGCGCAGGAATCAAACAGGCCAATACTGAAACGAATACCAGAATCATAGATACCCCCGCGAAAGTTAGTGGATCAGTCGGCGATATTCCGTAAAGCAATCCCCTCAGCAGACGTGAAAGTAGTAACGCAGTAATTAATCCAATTGCGAGGCCAAGTAACGCCATCTTCATTCCCTCTCGCACAACTAACGACAAGACCGTTGTTCTTCCGGCGCCTAGCGCCATACGAATTCCAATCTCGTGTGTACGCCAACTCACCGCATAACTCATCACGCCGTATAGACCGACGGCAGCAAGCACAAGAGCGATACTGGCGAAAACGCCAAGCAACATCATATTGAACCGTCGTGGCGCAACAGACGTTCTCAGCAACTGCTCAAGGGTTTGCGTGCGCCAGATCACCTGGTTAGGGTCAAAAGCTTTTACTTCCGCCCGCGCAGCCTTAATGACTTGACTCGGATCTACCTGATCTGTCCGCATCACAATATTCATTCGCCGCTCGGGACGCTGCAGGTAAGAGACATAAAATTCAGGTTCGACTTCGGCATCCAAGCCTTTTCGATGAATGTCCGCTGCCACTCCGACAATTTCCTGAGGCGTTTTATCCTTGCCATCGAAGATGATTCTTTTTCCTAATGGATCCTCGTTGGGAAAGTAGCGGTTCACAAACGCCTGACTCACGATCATGACGGCTGGACTACCAGACGTATCACTCTCACTGAAAGCGCGCCCACGACTTAAAGTGATGTTCATCGTGCGGAAGTAATCGCTTCCGGCAACCGTATAATCAGCGACAGCCTCTTCGCCTGGCTTGAACGGGAAGGCCATCAATTTGGAAACTAAGCTCATAATCAAGATCGTTCATCGGGATGTTGCTGACAACTGAAGCGGCTTTCACCCCGGGAATCGATCTCATTTGGCCAAGGAGTTGTTGAAAAGCTGCCGCTTGAAGCTCAGGTTTTGGATATTTTGTTCTGCTTAGAGGAATATCCAGGGTCAGCACGTCTTGCGGACTGAAACCCGCATCCGTTCGCAAAATCCGAATGAAGCTATTAATTAGCAATCCCGCACTCACGAGCAGAACCAGCGAAAGTGCTACCTCCGAAACAATTAACGCGTTGCGAATTCGGCTGCGGCCCTGCGAGACGCCACGACTTGTGTCCTTAAGCATGTTCCCAGGATCAGGTTTGGAGGCTTGCAAGGCAGGCGCCAGGCCAAACAAAACACAACAAAACTCCAGTCAGAGTAGACAGCGCGAAGGTAAATACGAGCACTGAAACATCGAGGTGCACATCGTGAAGCCGAGGGACATCGGGTGGGCCATATGCAACGAGTAGGCGTACGGCCCAACTGGAAGACAATAAGCCTACACCGCCTCCGACCAGGGACAACAACAAACTCTCTGTTAGAAACTGCGAAACAATGCGCATACGGCTGGCGCCAAGTGCCATACGAATCGCGACTTCTCTTCGTCGCGACGACGCTCTTGTAAGCTGAAGGTTCGCCACGTTAGCACAGGCAATTAACAATACGACTCCAACGGCGCCTAACATGACTAAAAGTGCGGTGCGATAGTCGCGAGTAATATCTTCATGCATTGAGACTGCATTAAGAACGATGTTGGTGTTTGATTGTGGAGACTCTTGTTCGATTTGCCTGGAAAGAACA
>QHXL01000187.1 GCA_003222935.1 Acidobacteriota bacterium | reverse complement strand
TCGAACGTGCCATCACTCATCGTTCCTGGGCCCATGAACAGGTGGCGCCGGGTGATGAACAGTTAGCGCGCAAGCTTCACAACGAATCAATGGAGTTTTTAGGAGACTCGGTACTGGGTTTAGTCGTCGCGAATTATCTCTGCAACTCATATCCCGGCGGGACTGAAGGTGAGTTATCGCGGATGAAGCATCGTTTGGTGAGTGCTCCGACGCTGGCAAAGGCTTCTTTGGATCTTAAGCTCGGCGATTTTTTGCGCTTTGGACGGGGTGAGGAAAAGAGCGGCGGCCGTCAGAAGAATGCTTTGTTGGCCGACGTATTTGAAGCCATCACCGGAGCGATCTTCATCGACGGCGGAATGGAAGCCGCAACTCAGTTTGTTTGTTACGCTTTGCAAAATGAGTTGGAGGCGGCGAATCCGCTTTCAGCCGCAAAGGCTGATTACAAGACAATGTTGCAGGAAAGACTCCAGGCCGAGCGTCGCCAGGCGCCTCGCTATACAGTTGTCGAGACTCTAGGCCCACCGCATAGACGCATTTTCCATGTGGAAGTTGCCTGGGATCGAGGCAGCATTCAGGGTGAAGGACACTCTATTAAATCAGCGGAGGCTGCGGCTGCCAGGGCAGCACTCGAAGTTATGATGGCAGACGACTCTGAAGATACTTTTTGAGTTTGGGCTCGACCGCTTGACCATGTATGTCTGACCTATCTAGGATGCTTTTAGATGGCGAGTAACTTAACTACCGAAAAAACAAAACGGGAAACGGATACGAAAACCGAAGCCCAGCCTTTTTCTTTTTCACGAATATTCAATCGAAACGGAAAATCGAAAACTCCCGAACCGCCCGTAAAGCCGAAGGGGCCGCCGAAGAGTGTTTGGCGAGAGTATTTTGAGTCAGCCGTCGTTACCGTGGTAATGGCACTTTTTGGCATGACGTTCATTGTGCAAGCAGTGAAGGTTCCTACGGGATCGATGCAGAATACGATCACGATCGGCGATCACTTACTGGTAAACAAGTTCATTTTTGCCCCGGGCGAAACGCTGCCATTTTTGCCGCAACGAGAAATCCGACGCGGAGATATCATCGTCTTTAAATATCCGGGTAACGCGTACGATCCGAAGCGTGACGACCGGCCTGACAATCGACCAATCCTGACTAACTACGTGAAACGTGTGATTGGTCTGCCAGGCGACCGCATCAGTTTGTCAGGAAACAATGTGATCGTGAATGGCAAAGCGCTGCCCGAACATAAGATTGAAGCGATCGATCATAATCGCAAAGACCCGCTTGAGATCGTTAACAACCCGGCCAGGACACCGGGTGAAACTTACGACGTCTACTACAAAGCCGGTAGTGAGAATGATGACTATGTCTACGATATCTTCACTCATGCGGGCGACGGAAAAGAAGTCGTAGTACCTCCCAGCAAGTACTTCGTGATGGGCGACAATCGAGACAACAGTGAGGACAGCCGGTTCTGGGGATTTGTGCCGCGCGATCTCGTGATCGGTCGGGCAATGTTTGTCTACTGGTCATACGACGAAAGTGCCCCGCCAAGTGGTGGTGGTATTCTCGTGGACTTCTTTAGAAATACCCGCTGGAGTCGCACCGGTACTCTTGTTCGGTAGAAACTAAATTGGATTCGAGCCACGCCTTCGGTGAATGAGGTTGGAACTCATCCTCCGAAGGCGTTTTCTCTTTCTCAATTAGCCTCACCTCTTCAATTACTCATGGCCAGCACGTGTTAGAATCCGCACCTGCCGACTGTTAAGAAATTCAATATTCCACTTGGCCCTGGGAAGTGAGTTTTGGAAGACAACGAGAACCATCAGCCTCCGTCTTTAATAGAGCGCATCAAGCACATCATCTGGCGCATTAACGATGACGACATATTTGGTCGGGCTGCTCAACTCTCTTACTACTTCCTGCTTGCGCTTTTTCCTCTGCTACTTGTCCTCATTAACCTGCTTGGCTATTTCGCACAGGAAGGCACGGGGTTTCGCAATCAGTTAATCACTTACCTGGCTGCAGTAATACCATCGAGCGCAGTCTCCTTAATCAAAACTACGCTCGACGAAATTAGTAACTCAAGCGGAAGTGGGAAGGTGTCGTTGGGTTTGTTGGCAGCACTGTGGGCCGCTTCGAATGGCATGGGTGCCATCAGCCAAACTCTCAATACTGTCTACAATGTAAAGGAGACGCGATCCTGGTGGGAGGTTCGGCTTGTTTCAGTAGTGCTGACGGTTGCGCTTGCGGTATTGATTATTGCTGCGCTGGCCATCGTTCTTTACGGCGGTACCATAGGCGATGCACTAGCTGCGCGGTTTGGCTTTACTGACTTTTTCACTACTGCGTGGTCAATACTCCAATGGCCGATTGCCCTCGGTTTTGTGTTAGGGACCTTCAATCTGATCTATAACTTCGCTCCGAATCTCAGTCGTTCCCAGAGGCGGTGGTTTACCCTTGGGGCCGTCGTTGCCGTGGCCTTGTGGCTCCTGATTTCCTTTGGATTTCGTCTCTATCTCCACTATTTCGATTCTTATAGTGTTACTTACGGCTCACTCGGCGCTCTCATTGTGTTGATGCTTTGGTTCTATCTAACCGGTGTTGCTATCCTGATAGGCGGTGAGGTCAATTGCGAAGCTGATGAAAGGTGTCGACGCGATATTGAAGAGCGTACAAGGGCAGAAAACAAAGCGAGTGCGTCTTAACACAGTCCTTCTGGTACTCGTGTCTTTGATCGTTTGTTCGCCCGTCTCTGCCCAAAAGAAGAAGAACACGCCGAAGCCTGAAACTCAGCCTGTAACAGAGCTGGCCAAGTTGCGCGAAGACTACATAAAGGCGACGAAAGACTACAAAGCGAGTCTTGAAAAGCTGTTGGTCATCTACGAAGGAAACGTAAAATCCGCGGAAGCGAAGCTCGTTACCGGGAAAAAACTTTTTGCTGATGGTCTGATTTCAAAGTCGCAACTTGAAGAAAACGCGCGTGCTGTAGGTACTGAAAAGGACAAGGTCGCCGAAACTCGTCGGCAGATGACCGGTGCCGACACGCAGATTGCCGACGTACTCGTCGAATCCCAGGCTGATGAACAACTGGCAAAGAACCTTCGACTCGCGAAGAATAGCCTGGTGCGCACAACTTCTTTCATTCGTTACCAGGGAACTGATGGATGGGGTATTACCGAAGCCTGGAAGATCCAGAGGTTCTTTTCCGATTCGTTTAATAAGCAATTGCCTATAGCTGTTTTTGGCCAGGGCGCTATTCACGATCGTTGGCGACTAGACCATCGCAACGCTATGGACATTTCACTTCATCCAGATGGAGTGGAGGGCCAGGCGTTGCTGAACTTCCTGCAAAAGAACGGAATTCCATATTCTGCTTTCCGCTCGGCTATTCCTGGTACCGCGACTGGACCACATATTCACATTGGAAGACCTTCACATCGATATTGAGTAGCACAGACTTCAGTCTGTGACTCCCCAACACAAGTATGCGACTAACAAAATATATAGTTATCTCTGCCGCAATTCTCATGTTGTCCACCTCGGTCTTCTCACAAATGAAGCAAACAACAACACTAACCGAAAAGGAAGCATCACACTTTGCTTCACTCGCACTGAAGTGTGTTAATCGCGAGTTGCCCAATAAGCCGGAACACGTGCTCAACAGTGCAGCCGACGTGCAAAGTCCAAAGGCACTGCATCCGGCTTTCTATGGTTGTTACGACTGGCATTCATCTGTTCATGGACACTGGATGTTAGTCAGGTTGCTGAAAACGTTTGAGAAGCTGCCCGAAGGATCGCAAATTCGTAAAGCATTAAACGCGAACCTGACGCCCGAGAATCTAAAAGTAGAAGCGCAGTACATTACTCAGCCAAACAGGCAATCGTTCGAGCGCACATATGGGTGGGCGTGGCTACTAAAACTCGGTGAAGAGCTTCACTCGTGGGACGACACTGATGGAGATGCCTGGTCGGAAGCGTTGCAGCCACTCGTAGATGTGATCGTCAAGTCGTATAAGAATTTTCTTCCCAAGCAAACATATCCGATCAGAACGGGTGTGCATCCGAACACTGCGTTTGGTTTAGCCTTCGCGCTCGATTACGCGAAGGTGATTGGTGATCGAGAGTTTGAAGCGCTCCTGGCCGAACGAAGTAAGAACTACTTTGGAAACGACGCAAACTATCCCGGTGCCTGGGAACCGGGAGGCGAGGATTTCTTCTCGGCCGCGTTTATGGAAGCGGACTTGATGCGACGCGTGCTGAAGCCCGCTGAGTTTGCTGCGTGGTTTCATCGATTCCTGCCGGGGGTCGCAACTGGAAATCCGGCTTCGTTACTAAAGCCGGCGATTGTGACTGACAGGACTGATCCGAAGCTTGTACATCTCGACGGGTTAAACCTTAGTCGTGCCTGGTGCATGCGAAGTATTGCGGCGGCCCTTCCGGCCTCGGATCCAGTTCGAAAAGCGCTTTCGAACGCTGCCGATGCTCATGCGGCGGCTGCGCTGGCGCATGTCGCAAGTGGCGATTATGCAGGCGAACATTGGCTGGCATCGTTCGCGATCTTTTTATTAACTGCGGACGTGAAATAGAGCGGCTCCTTGGAGTGCGGGGACTAAGGAGCTGCCTTTAAATTCGAGCTGCACAAATCCGGACCGCCCTTTACCAAAGCGGTGACAAGTCCCCGCACTCCAGGGAGCCGCCCTTTTCCAGGCTCAGGGGTGCAAGTCCTAGACAATCAAACCGTTCATCTAGCGGTAAGTTGGCACTGACCGCTCAATAAAGACGTGTCAGTAATAGAACAGGGTGCGATTTACACAATCTGAACGTGACTGATAAATGGTCCAGCCGATTATGAAAATTATTATCTCCATCACCGCATTTTCAATTCTCCTCTTCAATGTAATCACGCAACAGTCCGACTATTCGCAACTGCGATCGGAAGCGGAGACTCAGTACAGCCAGGGCTCTTACTCGCGTGCAAACGAGATCTACGCCCGCATTGATAAGACAAAGTTAAGCCGGGCTGACCTTAAGTGGGTTGAGTTTCGATTGGCTGACACGTCGTGGCGCGCCCAGTCGCAGACTCAAACATCCGACACCACGAAACTCGAACAGGCACAAAAACAGCTCGAGGAGTTAATCCGACTCAACGATGGTCCAGATGACCGCGAAGTGGTCTGGGCTGAAGCTCATGAGTCTTTGGGAGATTATTTTTGGACCCGGCGCAATCAGATGAATTGGGGCGCCGCCTGGCCCCACTATCAGATGTCGTTGGATTGGTGGGCAGGTCAACGGGATGTCGAGCGCGCTCGCGATCGTTATCTTAAGATCGTTTTCAGGGCTGCAAATCCGCCTCGTCCGGATGAGTATTACTACTACACCTATTACGGGAACTACATTCCACTGAACATTCTTGAAAATGCCTTAAAGATCAGCGTCAACGACAATCACAAAGCGCACTTGAACTTTCTAATCGCAATGACCATGCGTTACGCGGGTGGCGGCGATTGGGAAGCTCGCCAACGTGTGCCGGATGAATTCGAGGATTCGTTGAAGCCGGGCAAGCAAACGGATTGGTACGACGATGCTCTCATTTACTACGCCGAGTGGATGAACAGTAATGGGACGATTCAACAGCGCGCCGATGGTCAATGGCAACAGTCGCCCGATTACCCAAAAGCTTTGGAGTTGTATCGACGTCTAACTCGCGAGTTTTCCAAGGGCGAATCTCGTTATTACGATCAGGCTATTCAGCAGATTAAACAGATCACTGAGCCATCTTTAGGTGTTGGCATTGGCAATATTTTCTTGCCGGATTCAGAAATTCAGTTTGGACTGAATGCCCGCAACATGAAGCAGATTGATCTGGCCATTTACAAGATCGATCTCAATCGGGATGTTCGCTTCCGAGCGGGAGTGGATGCCGACGAAGGTGAAGCGGAAGAGGGGGGCTGGATTCAGAAAGTTCAGCTGAATGGACGTCAACCAGTCAAAGCCTGGCGCAAAGAGATCAGCAACAGCGCCGATCATCGACCTTACAGTCAAACAGAAAGAATCGATTCGAAACTCCCGACGGGAGCCTACATTCTTGAAGCACGAAGCGGAGCCTTGAACGTTCGCGATTTACTTTTGGTGTCTGATGTTTCCCTGGTGCTCAAGTCGTCAGGTAAACAGGCGCTCGCGTATTTTTCACACGCGATAACTGGTGCACCGGTGGCTAACGCCACGATCTCGCTTTGGGAAAGCTACTCGGTAAACAACAATGCACGTTGGCGACGTCAGCGTCAGACTACAAATGCTGATGGTCTGGCCCATTTTGCGTTGAGAGCGAATGACTCGAAGAGTTTGTTCGTGACCGGGGCGAGCGTCGATCGACAGGCGTTCGCCGCCGGCTACTCGTACGACTCCGGCGAGAGTGACGCCTGGCGAATCTACGCTTTCACCGATCGCCCAGCCTATCGTCCAAAAGAAACGATGCAGTGGA
The DNA here is from genome assembly GCA_003222935.1 of Acidobacteriota bacterium. GTDB lineage: Bacteria > Acidobacteriota > Blastocatellia > Pyrinomonadales > Pyrinomonadaceae > PSRF01. Next base: position 6,053 of record QHXL01000187.1, on the reverse strand, counting down.
AATTTATCGCGCGTCGTGTCGCTAACGGTGTGTACTCAACGCCGTCTAATCAAGTTGTTGAGTATCAGATTAATGACCCTCGTGGAACCAAGCTCACTGAAGGCAAAGCGACCTTGAATGCTTTTGGAAGTTCCTGGGGGTCGCTCGAACTTGGCGAGCAGTTGCCTTTGGGTGAGTACAACATCCAGTTTTGGGATAGTGGGAGACTACACAATATTGGAAGCGCACAACTCTTTCGACTTGAAGAGTACAAACTTCCCGAGTTCAAGGTTGAGGTAAAGACTCCTGAGCAGGACGGAAAGAAGAAAGCGTTCAGACTCGGGGAAAACGTTGAGGTCAATATTCAGGCTGACTATTACTTTGGTGGTCCAGTTACTAACGCGTCTGTCGAAGTTGTCGTCTATCAGAATCCCTTCTATCACTACTGGCATCCGCGTCGCGACTATCCCTGGTATTACGACGACCTTGATCAGCAGCGTCGCGGCTACTATGGCTCGGGACAGGTAATAAAACGCGAAACAATCAAGACCGACGCAACCGGTAAAGCACTCCTGACCTTTGAAACACCGCGGCAAAACTATAATCAGGACTACGAGTATCGAATCGAGGCTCGCGTCACTGACTCGTCACGAAGAGAAATTGTTTCGAGCGACAACGTACGAGTTACTCGTCAGCGTTACTACGTCTATCCTCGCGCCGCACAAAACATCTATCGACCAAAGGATAAGGTCACGGTCGATATAAAAGCACTTGACGCTAACGAACAGCCGGTAACAACCGAAGGCTCCGTCAAAGTCACGCGCGACTACTGGTGGGAAATCTGGGTCGATCCTTCAGGCAGGGAAGTGAAAGGCGAAGAGCTGAAGGCGTTGCGACAGAAGAGCGCTGTGTTTCCCCCGCTGGTGGCGCGAAATCAAAGTCCATGGAAATTGAAGTTTCGTGGTTATCAGCATGAAGACATTGTCACCCAGACCGTTAAGACTGACAGTGAAGGCTCGGCTCAATTCAGTTTCGTCGCCCCTCGCGACGGTTATTACCGCGTGTCGTGGCAGAGTAGCCAGGGTGTCGATCCCAAGCGCGATCGTTTCTTGCCTTTGATCCAAGCCGAGACGACAGTCTTTGTCGCCACCAATGCAACGACAGATCTGGGGTATCGGCGTGAAGGTCTCGAAATCGTGGTTGACAAAGATACGTTCAAGGTCGGACAGACTGCGCCAGTAATGATCAACGTGCCGGATGACGATCGTTACGTACTCTTCAGTGTCGAAGCGGACGATTTATACAGCTACCGCCTGGTTCACGTTACCGGCAATACAAAGCTGATTGAGGTTCCCATCGAAGAACGGCATGTTCCGAATATCTTTCTTCACGCTGCGATGGTTCGCGACGGCGCACTATCAGTCGACTCCAAGCAAGTGATTGTGCCACCCACTCAGCAATTTCTTTCTGTGGCAGTGAAAGCTGATCGTGAACAGTATCAACCTCGCGAGGAGGGGACGCTCGCTATCACGACGACGGATGCTAATGGGCGGCCCGTTGCAGCTGAAGTTGCGCTCGGTCTTATCGATCAGTCTGTCAGTTACATTCAGACGGACTATGCTGGCGATCCCCGGCAGTTCTATTACGGCACGAAACGCGGACTGTCGGTGCAAACGCAAAGCACCTTCAACCAGAAGAGCTATACGCTGTTGCGGGAGGTTGGCGATGACCAGGGTCGCAATGAAGAGGATGAACGTGCCGCTGGAGCCGGAACCACGTCATATGGTTATGTCGCCGGTCGGCGAGGCGACATGAGCGCCGCGACACTTCAGAGTGCAGAGGCGCCACCGCCAAGTACAGTTGATGCGTTATCCGAATCAAAGATTGGGAACCTAAAATCGGTGGCGAAAAGGTCTGAGAGAAATATGAAGGAACCGCCGCAGGAACCGGCAGTCGATTCTGTGGCAACCAGATGTTAAGACCGACGCTGATGGAAAGGCTATCGTGAAGGTCAAGTATCCGGATTCACTCACGACCTGGGAAGCAACCGCTCGCGTTGTAACAGCTGGTAACCAGTTTGGCATTGGCAGTGGATCTACGAGAACTAATCAACCATTGATCGTACGTTTACAAGCTCCACGCTTTTTTGTTGTCGGAGACGTGGTCACTGTCTCAGCAGTCATAAATAACAACACTGATCAGCCTATGCAGGTCATACCCAACCTGACTGCACAGGGAATTACCATGTCAGGTCAGTCGCCGGCAGCAGTCGAGGTGAAGGCCAACAGTGAGACCAGGGTTGATTGGCCTGTGACTGTGACGCACGCGAGTGAAGCCAGGATAAAGGTTGAAGTCAAAGGCGCTCAGTACGCCGATGCAATGGAGAAGAACTTCACGATTTATGAACACGGAATCGAAAAGTTTATCTCGAGATCGGGAAAGATGCGTGGCGACAGTGTCGCGATCAAGCTCGATATTCCTAAAGAGCGTCGCACCGACTCTACAAACCTGACTGTGCAGATCGCGCCAAGCATGGCGACTACAATGCTCGATGCCTTGCCATACCTGATTGATTATCCGTATGGCTGCACCGAACAGACTATGAGTAGGTTTCTTCCAGCGGTGATTACGGCAAAAACTCTTCGCGACCTCGGCATGAAGCCTGAGACAGCAATGGCCAAAGTGTTTGGCGGGATCGAGCAGTCGACCGCAACAGCAACGCACCCGAAGGGAGCCCAGGATTTACGTGAACTCGATGCGATGACGAAGGCCGGCTTAGAGCGCCTTTACGACTTTCAGCATTCGGATGGTGGCTGGGGCTGGTGGAAACAAGGAGAGAGCGATCACTTCATGACGGCTTATGTCGTATGGGGAATGTCGCTCGCCAGGGAGGCGGGAATCGACATTCGGTCTGACGTTGTTGAGCGCGCCGCGAGCTATCTCGACAAAGAACTTGTCGAAGAGGAGAAGAACTACGATGCGCAGGCGTGGATCCTTCACGCGTTGGCTGAGGATCACGTGGCTCGCAAACGCTCAGAAGTGAGTAAGTTTGAGAGTACTGCGTTCGAAAACCTGTGGAGCAATCGCGACGCTCTTAATGCCTATACGCGTGCGTTGGTCGCTCTCTCCGCTCACAAGTTTGGATTTAGTGACCGCGCAAAGACGCTGATTCAGAACTTGGAGAACGGGGTAAAGATCGACTCGCAACCTGACACTTCAATCGTTCAGCGCGGCGCGCAAACATCTGATCCATCAGTGATGGGAACTGCCCACTGGGGTGAGGACGGAATCTTCTGGCGCTGGTCAGACGGGGGCGTTGAGTCGACAGCGTTTGTTTTGAGAGCGTTGTTGGCGATTGATCCGAAGAACAAGCTTGTCGAGCCTGTCACCAATTGGCTTATCAAAAATCGACGTGGAGCTCAATGGAGCAACACCCGCGACACCGCGATTGTCGTGCTAACCATGAACGAGTATCTACGCGCCAGCGGCGAAATTCAGCCTTCGATGAGTTATGAACTGGTTGTCAACGGAACGTCCGTGGCAACTAAGCAGATAACCGCAGCTGACGCGTTGAATGCGCCCAGCAAGTTCTCAATCTCCAGGGAACTCGTTCGCGATGGTCAGAACGACATCACTATTCGGCGCACGAGTGGATCTGGTCCAATCTATTTTTCGAGCCAGGTGGAGTTTTTCAGTCTCGAGGAACCACTCGCACCGGCTGGTAATGAAATTTTTGTCCGGCGTCAGTACTTCAAACTTGTGAACCACCCGACATTGTTGAAGGGCTTTGTTTCAGAGCGTGTTCCGCTTAGTGACGGCGAGACGGTCAAGAGTGGTGATCGGATTGAAGTAGTGCTAACCGTCGAGGCGAAGAACAATTACGAATACCTGTTATTCGAAGATCTCAAGCCAGCCGGACTCGAAGCTGTGGAGCTTCGTAGTGGCGATAATGTTTACGTGCGAGAGTTGAAGGCCTCGGCTTTGGGAAGTACCAACGCGACGTTGATGAACTTCAAGTCCGCAGCTGACTTTACAGGTCGCTCTCGTTGGGTTTACCAGGAACTCCGCGATCGGAAAGTCGCTTTGTTCATCGACCACTTGCCGGAAGGTGTCTGGCAAGTGAGTTATGAAATGCGTGCTGAGGTCCCAGGTCAGTTTCACGCGTTGCCGGTCTTAGGTCATGCGATGTATGTCCCAGAGATTCGAACGAACGGTGCCGAGACTCGCATAAGAGTAGTTGATTAAGCCGCAGATTTACGCAGAAAGACGCAGATCTTTAAGAAAGATAGCGGAACGAACTTCCCATTCCTTTCTGGGTCTGCGTTTGTCTGCGTTCATCTGCGGCTTAATTACTTCAAATCTTCCACACGTGTTTTTGCTTCGAGGATCATTGCTCTAAACCTTGCCAGGTCGTCGAGTGTTAACGACGTGGTTGCGGGGTCGCAAATTCCTGTTTGAAGTTGTACGGCCGTTCCTCTTGAGGTTTGTCGAAATACACGAATCTCGAGGTCACCAAGGGTTTTGTAGTGTGCTTCGAAGCCAGCGAGTTTAGTGGTTGTCTCGTCTACTTTCGTCAGGGCATCGATAGCATTCAACAAGGGGTCGAGTCCTTCATAATCAATAAAAGCGCGGTTGTCCTGGATTCTGCCTCCAGCCTCCCTTAGAACAACGATGACCCCCTTCGCTCTCGCCACATTCCCCATCTCCCTCATTTCGACGGCGTCAACGCGAACTCCACGAACCTCGGTGGTCGTGATCCTGGTATACCCCCTCAGGACGATTGAGGTGTATCGGTCTTCGAGCGCTTCGAGTTTTGTTCGTGGCTCCGGATCGCAACTGAGCTTCCGCCAAAATTCCGGACCTGGGCGTTGAGCGAAACTTACTCCGGCAAAGAGAAGGATGAAGAGCAAACAGCAGACTGTACGCACAAGTGACATGTTAGATCTCACTTTCGAAAATGTAGAAGAGCGTCCCGTTTGAACAGGGCACAGGAGAGAGAGAGTGGTTCCATACACCAACGAGTCCAGCCTTAGTTCCAGAAAAATCAGGCAGAGACTATAAATATCTTGGTCCTAACGGAGCAAGGATTGTTGTTTCATCATTTACGTCCTCACCTACTCGGTCTATCTTATCTCACGAATCCGCAAACCCTTTTGAACTGGAGAAACCGACGTGTCAGACCACTATCATGATCCCAAAGACCTTGGCTTGTTAAAGGAGATGCGTAAGCTAGCGCCGACTGAATTCGAAGCCTGGCTCACCCTCGACAAAATCGTTGGTCGCGAGGGCGGAGCCATTCCGCCAAAGACTCGCGAGCTGATTGCTATTGCTGTCGCATGTACGACCCAGTGTCCATACTGCATCGAGGTGCACACAAAAGCGGCAAAAGCTCTGGGTGCTTCGCGAGAAGAATTAGTTGAGACAGCCTTTATAGCAGCAGCGCTGCGCGCTGGAGCTGCCGCTACGCACGGCGCAATGGCGTTGAAGTTTTTCGCCGATGGTGAAGACTGAAATGAGTGAAGACTTTTACTGCGATGAGGTGTTAAGTGGGAAGACTGAGGTGCGCAAGGTTCATGAAACTGACGATGTGCTTGCCTATCACCACACCCGACCATTCTGGCCCGTTCACATCGTGGTAATTCCGAAACGACATATCGGTTCTTTGCTGACTCTCGAGGAAAGCGACTCGACTTTGTTGCTGGAGATGATTGAGATGGTTAAGAGAGTTGCAGATCGAGTCGTTGCTGAACATGGGGCCTGTCGAGTGTTGACGAACCTGGGTAGGTATCAGGATTCGAAGCATCTGCATTGGCACGTTAGTTTTGGTGATCCAAATCTTTCTTGAGGTCGATGGCATTTCAGTGGATGCTGTTGCTGTGACCGCACGCGTCCCCGCGTGCCGGGAAAGGTTAAGGCGCGATCGAACTCTTAGCGACGACTGGCACGCGGGGACGCGTGCGGTCCCAGCATGATCGTTAACTGAAGTGCGAAGATACTAAAGGGGATGCATGATGATCAGAGGATGCCTATTGGCGTTGGCTTGTGCGATCTGTTTCATAACAACGACCGCACAG
>QHXL01000186.1 GCA_003222935.1 Acidobacteriota bacterium | reverse complement strand
CTCCAGGGAAACCGGAAAACCCGCTGCCGAAGCGATCTCAATGGAGGTCGTGCCCACACTCGACCTGATGCACTACTTCGCTAGCAACACAGCGAAGCTTCTGCAGCCCACTACGATCGACATCGGCCAGTATGGTTTGATGGGCCGCTCCTCTCAAGTTGTCTACAAGCCGCTCGGCGTAATCGGCATCATATCCCCGTGGAATTTTCCCTGGGCCACGCCTCTTGATGAAGTTGTAATGGCGCTGATGGCGGGCAATGCCGCGATAGTTAAGCCGAGTGAATTAACGTCGCTTACGGCGCTCAAGATCGCCGATGTATTCAGGCAGGCAAGATTGCCGGAAGGCCTGCTAGAGGTTTTGACTGGTGATGGCTCAACTGGCGCCGCCCTGATCGACTCACCTGTAGACAAGATCATGTTTACGGGCAGCGTCGAAACCGGAAAACATGTGGCTGAAGCGGCCGCAAAACATCTCACTCCAGTCGTACTCGAGCTCGGCGGGAAGGATCCAATGATCGTTCTGGACGATGCAAATATCGACAATGCTGCGCGCGCGGCAATCTGGGGAGGGTTCTGCAATTCCGGGCAGGCCTGCGCCTCAATCGAACGTTTGTATGTGCATGAGTCGATCGCGAAGGCCTTCACTGAAAAGGTGGTAAGTGAAACTGCAGCGTTGAAACAAGGCGCGACAACTTCGGAAGAGATCGATGTCGGCGCGATGACTAACGAGCGACAGTTACACATTGTCGAAGATCACTTACGGGATGCCGTCGAACGCGGTGCGAAAGTTTTAATTGGCGGGAAACGGATCAATGAGAAACAGGGTTGGTTTCACGAGCCGACCGTTGTTGTCGACGTTGACCACTCGATGAAATTGATGCGTGAAGAAACGGTTGGCCCATTGCTCCCAATAATGACTTTCAAGACTGACGACGAAGCTATCAAACTTGCGAACGACAGTATCTTTGGTCTAACGGCGTGCGTCTTCACGACGGATATTTCACGCGGTCGGAAGCTGGCAGAAAGGATCGAAGCCGGCACGGTGATGGTTAATGAAGTTGTTTACACTCACGCGCTCGCCCAAACTCCGTGGGGAGGTGTGAAGCAGAGTGGCTACGGTCGCACGCATGGTCGGTTAGGTTTACTTGAAATGGTCACGCCTCAACATATTCACGTCAACTCGTTTCCTTCGGTCGCGGATGTTTGGTGGTTTAGATATACGAAACCAGCGCGGCAACTCTTCCGTGGTCTTGCAAAGCATTTCACCACCGGTTCGCTCATTGAAGCTGTGCCTCTTCTCCCTCAGATGCTCAGGCGACTCTTTGAAAAGCGCTAACCAAATGTCCGATAAACTTCAGTTTGTCGTGATCCGAGCTATCCAGGGCCTTAGCTGATATCGCACGACAAACTGAAGTTTATCGGACATTTTGACTGCTTTTTACTTTTGCGGCTCTGTACTCTAGGATTTGCGGCTTCGGATTTTGAAGTACACTTGGGAATTACGAATGGCGTTTTGGAAAAACTACATGCACCGGCGGGAACGCTGGTATCACCAGAGAGACAACAATCGACTTGTACGGCCCTTTGATTGGGGACTTTCTCACATACTCGATCACGTAAACGGCGAGGACCCTCGGGAAGTGCTGCGCAAGCATACCGCCCGGGTGATGGAAACGAGCGATCGATTTTTTGCCTTACCGGAAATAAAAGACTTTCACCTTGAGGAAGATCAGCTTACCTGGACGAGCGCAATAAAGACTCCCTCGCCTGAGAACAATCTCGCGCGAGGAAGATTCTTCCCCGCTAAATTAAAGAACGGCGAGCGGTCACGCAAAGCGATTGTTGTCCTGCCGCAGTGGAATGCCCAACCTGAAAGTCATGTCGAAGCTTGCCGTATCTTCAACATGATCGGAATGTCGGCGTTGCGATTAACACTTCCTTACCACCAGGAACGCAGACCCGCTGAACTTGAGCGCGCCGATCACCTCGTCAGCACGAATGTTGGTCGTACGATTCAGTCGATGCGACAAGCGGTGCTGGATACTCGTGCCGCAGTTCGATGGTTAAAGAATGAGGGCTATGAAAAGGTTGGGATCCTTGGGACCAGTGTTGGGTCGTGCATCTCGTTTCTGGCGTTTGCTCACGAACCGGATCTCGATGCGGGCGCCTTCAATCATGTTTCAGGCTACGTCGCTGACGTGGTGTGGCATGGATTATCGACGGCACACGTTCGGGAAGGTTTCGCGGAGCACGTCACGCTCGACGAACTGCGCGACTACTGGACGCCAATTAGCCCGCTTCCGTTCATGCCTCGAGTTGCGCAGATGGGCCAGCGTCCAATTCGGTTCATCATTGCGAAGTATGATCTGACATTTCCTCTTCAGCTTTCGCACGAGGCAATTGCGGAAGCCCGCCGCCACAATCTGCCACTCGATGTTGTTTGGTTGCCGTGTGGTCATTACACAACCGGTGAAATGCCCTGGAAGGCGATCGACGCATGGAAGATTGCCACGTTTTTCAGGAAGCAGTTTCGAAATGTCCGATAAACTTCAGTTTGTCGTTGACTAAAGAAGGAAGTAGCCACGAACTATGATTTGTCCGTGGCTACTTTTATTTCCAGTCACGACAAACTGAAGTTTATCGGACATTTCGCCGCCCCGGCCCTTTCTTACTTCGCTGGTGGAAACACCGGCTCTATATCTACAGGTACATCTTTCAGCTTGTCGAATGCCTGCTGCATCGGAGGCCTGATCACCGCATATTTATCTAGTATTGCCTTGGCCTTGTCGTAAGAACCTTCAGCTTCAAGAGTCAGCAGGTCGCGAGTGAGTTTGGTGACGGCCTGTTTGATTTTTGAATTATCGATGCTGAACGTCCCGTTCTTTTCGTTAAACTTTATTGCTCCTTCATCCGAGAGGTAGTTGAACTGCATCGCCACTCCACGACCGTGAGCTTCCTTGATTCCAAATCTCACTGAACGAAACATGCTCGCGAGATACGTGATATAGAGAGTCCGTTCCATTCCTTTCGGGATGATGCCTTTGTCGATCATATACTGAAGCGCCCACAAACCGGTCATGTCAGCCTTCGCTTCTTCTATCGCCGAGTAGAGGTCCTTCAACTGCTTGCGAACAGTCGTTTCCTGACCACCGACAGTGATGTTGTGTGGTCCAAGGCCGTGCATTAACTCGTGACAAAGTATGTGAGTAAAAAAGGAGTCGAATGCTAAAGACGCGCGGTCGGCAGGCGACAGGACAACTCTCGAAATCGGTATGAGTGTCTTGTTGAATTTCGCGTCCTGCACATTCTTAAGCATGACGCGCTTCGACCCCTTTTCCTTTACCACCCGTTCATCATTCGGCAGGTTATATGCCGCCGTCTGAACGCCGCTGTTACCCTCGCCCGAAGTGTAAACCTCATTCACAACCCGTATCGGCGATGCAGCGCCAAGTTTTGGATTTCGATACTTTGGATCCATTGGCAAGTTGTTTTCGAGTTCCTGAAGATGCTGACTGAACTTTGCCAGTTTCGCAGTCTCCGCCTCGTCGCGAAGAGTTACATAGGCTTCAAACGACGCTTTGTAACTGAACAACTCATCTTCATAAGTTTCATATGGACCGATCGTGACATCGATCGGCGCGTCGAGATCCATCCAGGCTACGTCGCTTTCGTAATAGTCGTCTGTGCCAAATGCATCAGCGCGTTTGTTTAGAAAGTTTTTGAGTGTTGTATTCGTCGTCAATGCGGCCGCCTCGCGCAACAACTTTGCAGCCGGCTCGAGGTACTCACGATAAGCCTGGCTGTAGGGGACCATCATGAGTTTTCGATCTGCTCCTCGTCTGATCACCCAAAAGAATCCGGTCGCTTTCTGCTTGTCCGCCTGGGAAAGGGTTTCTACCCAGGCATTAAACTCCTCGCGTGTTATGTCGTCAGGATAAGCCCCCGCATGTTGTGGCTTCTCTTTTGGTACGCCATCGATGAAGGGCGCGTTCTCATCAAGTCGGGACCATGGACCATCGTTGATGTAGAAATAGTGAAGCCGTTGACGACCAGCTGGAGTTTTGTCGGCTAATAGTCTTTTCTCTAACTCCGCGTTTCCACTCCAAACCTGGCGGAGAAACAATGGATCGAGAAGTTTCGCTGCCTCGATGATTTTCTTGAGCGCAAGTTTGTCTTTGGGTGAAAGCCGTGCGGTGTTGGCGGTTAAGACCGTCGGCGCAAAACGGGCGATCTGTTTTGCAAGTTCAGGATCGCCGGCTGGTGTTTGTTTCTTTTGAGCTAACAATGGCATTGCCGTTAAAGTGAAGAGCAAAAGAGTTGATAACGCTCTTTTTATAATCGTCATAAGTGATCCTCAGTTAAAGTCACGATCGTTTGAAGGTGTCGTCAGCGGTGTACCAGCCCCCGTTTGTGTTTGTTCGTGGATCGTTCTTTTTGCGGTGGAGGAAATGATCCACGAAGTCACACGAACAGACACGAATAAAAGTTTTACTACACACTGAAGGAACCGCTGATTAAGTCTCTTAGCCGCAAAGCGGTTGCGTCCCAGAGCCCAGGGTTGCCGCGCTTTGGCGGCTACCCTGGGAATAGATCGCTACGGGATTCCAACCTCGAAGAGGTTGCGTCGGATCCTCTTCACCGCGGGTTATTTGTGTAGCGTTCGGTTGGCGCAACCCCGTTGGGGTTGGATCGATTGTCCGTCCTTTCCCAGGGTAGCCGCCAAAGCGCGGCAACCC
>QHXL01000185.1:4840-5296 GCA_003222935.1 Acidobacteriota bacterium | reverse complement strand
ATGAGCCGGCACGACGCGATCGTCGTGGTCTGCAGTTGTGATCAATGTTGCCGGATAACTGGTTCCTGCTTTCACATTGTGTATCGGCGAATAAGCGTACAGGGCGTTAAACTCCGCTTCGTTCGCTTCCGCCGAACCGTAATCGGCAATCCAGTTCCAACCGATTGTGAACTTGTGAAAGCGCAACATATCCATCACGCCCGCTTGCTCAACAACCGCTCGGAACAACTCCGGTCGTTGATTTGAAACCGCGCCGACTAGCAGGCCGCCGTTTGAGCCACCCTGAATCGCCAGTCTGTTGGAGGAGGTGTATTTCTCTTTGATCAAGTACTCAGCGGCCGCGATGAAGTCGTCAAAAACGTTCTGCTTCTTCAGCTTCGTTCCGGCTTCGTGCCACTTCTCGCCATACTCACCACCACCGCGCATGTTGCACGACGCATAAACAACACCCTGCTC
>QHXL01000185.1:0-4743 GCA_003222935.1 Acidobacteriota bacterium | reverse complement strand
TCATGCCCTTCTTGTAGACCAGAAACATCGGAACCCGCGTGCCGTCCTTGCTTGTAAAGAAGACCTGCTTGGTTTCGTAGTTCTCAGGTTTGAAGCTGGGGATCTCGATGGATCTGAAGACGGTCGATTTCTTCGTGGCAATGTCGTACTTGTAGATGGTCGAGGGGAAGTTGAACGACGTAAAGGTGTAGAACACGTACTTGTCGTCGTTCAAGCCACCGAAACCACCGGCGTTACCGAGGCCAGGAAGTTTGATTTCGTTTTCGAGTTTTCCATCCAAACTAAAAACGTAAGCGCGAGTCGCGACATCAGTGCGCCATGAAGCGAATAGCTTGCCTCCTGCCATTGCACTACTCTGCATAGGCTCGCTTCGCTCCGGTAATACTTCCTGCCAGTTTTTCTCTGCCGGATTCTTCGGATCAATTAGGACTACTCGACCGTTGGGAGCATTTTTGTCTGTCCTGACGAGGAACTTGTCGCCGACATTTTCGATGACGCCGTAACTTGTGTCGCCAATCTCTGCAATGATCGGGGAAAAGTCTTTCTCACCCTTTGAAAGATCCCTATAGAAGATCGCGTTACCACGTTTACCTTTCCCACGTTCAGAGACATTTAGAATTGCAAAGCGTTCGTCTTCGGTAGTGGCGACTCCCTGGAAACGCTGCGGGTTCTTTTTGTCCTCGTAGATCAACTGATCGGCGGACTGTGGCGTTCCGACGGTGTGAAAATAGACAGCCTGGTACTCATTCTTCGTGGTAAGTTCCTTCCCCTTCTCCGGCTCGGGATAACGACTGTAATAGAAGCCGTTCTTATGCCACGACACACCTGAGGCCTTCATCCACGAGAGTTCATCTGCCAACGTTTTGCGAGTCGCGACCTCCATGACGTGAATCGTCACCCAGTCGGAGCCGCCTTGCGAAATACCGTAAGCGAGGTACTTGCCATCTTTCGAAAGTGAGAAGGTGCTCAACACCGAAGTTCCATCTGCGGAAAACTTATTAGGATCTAAGAATTCTTCCGGCTTACCGTTAACACCGTGTTGGATGTAGTAGACGCTCTGGTTTTGTAATCCGTCGTTTTTAGTAAAGAAGTAAGTATCGCCACGTCGAAACGGAGCGGAGATACGCGGATAGTTGAAGAGTTGCGTCAGTCGGGCCTTTAACTTTTCGCGATAGGGAATCTTGTCGAGATAAGCGAACGTGACGTTGTTCTGCGCTTGTACCCAGGATTTAGTTTCGTCTGAGTTCTCGTTTTCAAGCCAGCGATAAGGATCTGCGACCTTAGTCCCAAAGTAGTCGTCGACCTGATCGATTTTCTTACTTTCGGGATAGGTTAGTTTTGCATCGGTCTTTTTGAGAACAGCTTGTTGAGCTGACGAATGAATTAGGGTTGGTGACAGCGCGATTGCGAGCAGGAATCCGGCAACCAGGGCGACCGCAAACGAGCTGCGCCACACGTTCGATCTCTTAATCATGTCTTTTATCTCCGAAAGGAAGGATTACTTTGTTGGCGGCTTAACTGTAATTCAGAAGACGGGAAAGTTCAAACTCTGTGATTTCTCAGTGTCTCAGTGTCTCTGTGGTTCATATTGCGTAGGCCTTAGGTTTACCACAGACCCAGAGACGCTGAGAAAGCACAGAGAAACTTTGTGCGTTTCTGGTTAAGACTGCTAGAATCCCGGCACACCAAATGGCCATGTTCAATCCGCAACCATTACATTTCCGCCCTCTTGAGTCGCGCGCAAATCTCTTCGCTGACTAATACTCCGTCTTTAACCTGAACGCCCTATCTTCCTGCCGAAATCTTTCGGCTAGCGATCCCTTCTTATTTGACAAGGAGTTAACACAATGTCGAGCAGCGTATTGGCACCACCCCGTCGTCCGGAAATCAAAACCGAACTACCCGGTCCGAACGGCAAAAAGATCATCGAGGCGGATGCAAGATTTGTTACGCCTTCCTATCCTCGTCCGGATTTCAAACTCGTCGCCGAACGTGCCCTGGGTGTCTGGGTTGAAGATGTTGACGGAAACATTTTTCTCGATTGCAACGCGGGCGTCGCCGTTTGCTCAACCGGCCACTGTCACCCGGAGGTTGTCAAAGCGATCCAGGACCAGGCGGCACAACTCATTCACATGTGCGGCACCGATTACTACTACCGACACATGCCGCAGCTTGCGGAAAAACTCGATGCAATCGTTCCCGTTCCATCGCCCACAAAAACTCACTTCGCCAACAGTGGAACCGAAGCCGTCGAGACCGCTTTGAAACTGGCGATGCACGCGACTGGTCGCGAGAAGTTCATTGCGTTTTTCAACAGCTTCCACGGACGGACCCTGGGTTCTCTTTCATTGACATCTTCGAGAGTGGCTCAACGCAAAGGTTTCAAACGACAGGCACTAGACGTGGTCCACGTTCCTTACCCGAACGAGTTTCGCAATCCATTCAACGAAGCTGATTGTGGTGATGGCGGCGTGTCGCAAGGTGCGTTGAATTGGATCGAGGAGCGTCTGTTCAAGACCACGACGCCGGCAGATGAAGTCGCCGGTATCGTCGTCGAAGCTGTCCAGGGTGAAGGTGGTTATGTGCCGGCACCCAGGGGGTTCTTACAAGGACTTCGACGCATCTGCGATCAGCACGGCATCATGTTGATTATTGATGAAGTGCAATCGGGAATGGGTCGCACTGGAAAGATGTTCGCGAGTGATCACTACGACGTTCAACCCGACATCGTCTGCATCGCAAAAGGAATTGGTTCGGGTTTGCCCATCGGAGCGTGTGTGGCTCGCGCCGATATCATGGACTGGAAACCGGGTGCTCATGCTTCTACTTTTGGCGGTAACCCTGTGTGTATCGCCGCGGCGCTGAAGACGATTGAGTTGCTTGAAGGCGGACTCGTTCAGAATAGTGCTGAGGTTGGCGCTTATCTGAAAGCAGGTCTGGAAAAGTTGAAATCGAAGTACGAATGTATTGGAGATGTTCGCGGTATGGGGTTGATGATTGGTGTTGAGTTTGTGGAGAACAAGACGTCGATCAAGCCTGCGCCGGAGTTGCGTGATCGGATCGAAATCGCTTGTTTCGAGCGAGGATTAATTATTCTCGGTTGCGGCAACAACGCGATTCGCTGGTCACCACCGCTCATCCTCACAAAAGAGAATGTCGACGTGGCCCTGGAGATATTCGACGAGGCCATAGCTGCGTCGTTGTAAGGGGCAAAAGGAATAAGATAATCAGCCGCAGATAAACGCAGAAAGACGCAGATCAGAATAAGAAACAGTCGGCTGTTTGACTCTTTCTGATCTGCGTCTTTCTGCGTTTATCTGCGGCTGACTAACTTTTTTGCAAGAGGCTCTTTAGGTTTTTTTGATTTGACCCTGGCTACATGAAGGCTTCTTAGTTAGTCGGCGACAAGCTAAAGCATATCGGACATTAAAACCTTTGCTCGACGCCCATGACACACCTCACTGTGTCGCGGGCAATCAATAGCTCTTCATCGGTGGGAATTACGTAGGCGGCGAGACGACTATCGTCGTTGCTTACCTTTCCTTCAAATCCTTTTTGGGCCAGCGAATTCTTTTCCTCATCCAAACTCAAACCTATCCACTGAAGTCCTGAGCAGATACGCGATCGCACTTCAGGTGAGTTTTCGCCAATTCCGCCGGTGAAGATCACAGCGTCAGCGCCTCCAATGGCCGCGAGATATGATCCGATATACTTTCGCACTCGATAACAAAACACCTCGATTGCAAGATGCGCACGACGGTCGTTGTTCTCTCGTTCCTCAGCCAACAATTCACGCATATCGTTAGTCAGACCTGAAATCCCAAGGAGACCCGACTGTTTATTCAACAACGTTTCCACCTCGTGCGAACTCAACCCTTCCTTCACGCAGATGAAATCGATGATGGCCGGATCAATATCACCTGACCGTGTACCCATTACGAGTCCTTCAAGCGGCGTCAAACCCATGGACGTGTCCTGCGAATTGCCCGAGCGTATCCCAGCAATCGAACAACCATTGCCAAGATGGATCGTGATCACATTCGTTTCCTCACGAGCGATCTTTTGCAACTGACGATAACGGTAGGCAACGTAGCGGTGCGACGTTCCATGGAACCCATAGCGACGAATTCGATATCGCCGATAAAGCTGGTAAGGAATCGCGTAAAGATAGGCGTGCTCAGGCAAGGTTTGATGAAAGGCTGTATCGAAAACTGCGACCTGGGGCAACCCGCTGCCAAACACATCGCGGGCCGCCTGGATGCCCTTGATGTTCGTTGGATTATGCAGCGGCGCCAGTTCAATACAGTCTTCGATTGCTCGCAGCACTTCGTCGTCGATTTTGACTGAGTGCTTGAAGTGCTCGCCACCATGGACCACCCGGTGTCCAACGGCATGAATGTCGGCTACGCTCGTAATCTGTTCCGGACCTTCATCAGAACACGCCCAGCGTAGGATCATTTCGACTGCGGCTCGAGTATCGCGTAGTGCCGCAGTTGAAAGGCTAGCCGCGCGCCCGTTGGCTTGCAGCGAAACAATTGCTTCCCCACCAATCCTTTCAAGATTCCCGCGAGCGAGTCGCTGATCGGTATTACTCCCAATCATCTCCATGTCGGTAGCAATGATCTGGAATTTAACGGAAGAAGATCCGCAATTTAAGACTAGAATATTCATTTAACTCTTCCAATCTCTGCTTATGCTCTGGTGTGCAAATAGCGGTAGTCGCCCAGTTAGTTAACTTCTTGC
>QHXL01000184.1:957-6224 GCA_003222935.1 Acidobacteriota bacterium | reverse complement strand
GTTTTTTGAATACGCTGCGTTACTGTTCCAAAGACAGAAAGCTCTCGATATTCCCTCACTCAAGAAATATGCTTCGGAGTTGGGTTTGAATCGCGTTCGGTTTGATGCCGAGCTTGATAAAGGCACCTATGCGAGTGAGGTAAAACACGACCTTGATGATGGTGAGCTCTATGGAATAAACAGCACGCCATCAATCTTCATCAATGGCGTGCTGTTGAAGGTCCTCAGTAAAGAGGGTCTGCGTGAAGCAATCGATCGCGCTTTGTCAGCGGCGCCCAAAAGTTCCACGCCACCTGCGCAGTAACTAGGGCGTTGATTTCTTCTTTTCAAGCACGTTGCACGCCTGATAAGCCCCGGTCGGGTCGATGGCGGTATTTCCCTCTTCGATCTTCTGAATTATTCCTTCCTTGTCGATCACGAACGTCGCTCGCGCGGCGTAGCCACTTGTCTCATTGAACAGTCCGTAGTCCTTCACTGTTGTTCTCTTCCAATCGCTTAGCAACGGAAAAGTGACGGCTATGTCCTCTGCAAAGCGGCGGTTGGCGGGTGAACTGTCCATGCTAATCCCAAGAATCTGAGTGTTTGCTTCGTCGAATTTTGCGATATCAGACTGATACGCTTTTAGTTCTTTCGTTCAACCACCGGTAAACGCCAGGACGTAAAAGGCGAGAACGACATTTTTCTTACCTTTGAAGTCGGAAAGTTTTACTGGCTTGCCACCAGTGTCTCTAAGAGTGAAATCGGGAGCTGGTTGGCCCACTTTCAAATGAGTTTTTGGCGCCACCGGTGCCGTTTGGGCTGCCGGCGATGCTGTCGGTTGCTGGCCAGCAATGGTTGAGACCAATGCCAGCAGAAGCATTGCGAGCAGCGCGGTTCTCTTAATCATGTTAGCTTCTCCTCAGATAGGTTGCGTTGGACCGGACTCAGTGGTCCGCTGTGCGTGACCTTTACGTAAGACTTCTGTCCACGTGGTGACAAAGTCTGACTCTACAAATCCTTTAGAACGATATAGTTTAGTTTGAATTGTTTCAACTTTTTAGAGCCTGTACGAAAAGAAACTGAATGGGAATATCACTTAAGCCGGACCGCCTGAAACGTTACAAAGACGTAGCTATGCTGCTGATTAAGTACGGGCGGTCCGACTTGATTAGCCAGGCGGGTCTTGAAGAGAGTGTCTTACCAGAGGAGATGGCAGTCGAAACGGCCGCCTCTGCCGAAGAGTTAGCCAAGGATCTCGAGCGGCTTGGGCCAACGTTCATCAAGTTGGGCCAGCTACTCTCAACTCGCGCCGATCTCCTGCCAACTCCTTATCTCGACGCTCTCGCAAAACTCCAGGATCAAATTGACCCTATCAGTTATGAGGAAGTCGAAAGAATCGTCTCAGGCGAACTCGGAGTCAGGATCTCAAAAGCCTTCGCCGAGTTTGAGACAACTCCTTTAGCTGCGGCGTCACTGGCCCAGGTTCATCGTGCCTATATGCGCGATGGTCGCGCGGTTGTTGTTAAGGTCCAGCGACCTAATATTCGAGAGTTAATCGCTGACGATCTCGACGCATTGCTTGAGATTGCACATTTTCTTGATACCCATACCGAACTAGGCCGGCGATACGAATTTGAAAATATGCTCTTCGATTTGAGGAAGAGTTTGTTGCGCGAGCTCGACTTCACGACCGAAGCCAGGAACCTAAATACCATCTCACGAAACCTGTCCGAGTTTGAAAACATCATCGTTCCGGAACCGATCGAAGACTATACGACGACCCGGATCCTTACCATGGAATATCTTCCAGGTAAGAAGGTCACATCGCTGAACCCGCTTCGACTCCTAGAGATCAATGGATCTGAACTGGCAGACGAACTATTTCGAGCATATTTAAAACAGCTGTTAATCGACGGACTCTTTCATGCTGATCCGCACCCTGGAAATGTATTCCTGACCGACGACAACTGTATCGCGCTACTGGATCTCGGAATGGTGGGCCATGTAACAAGCTCTTTTCAGGACAACCTATTGCGACTTCTACTGTCCATCGCCGAGGGTCGAGGCGAGATGGCCGCGGAATCCGCAATTAAGATGGGTGAAGCGAAGGAAGGGTTTGATCGAAACAAATTCACAAATCGAATAGTCGACCTGGTGGCGGAGAATTCTGATGCAGTTCTGAGTCGGGCGAACGCTGGAGTCGTTACCCTTGAAATAACTAAGATCTCGGCTGAATGCTGGTTCCGACTGCCGTCACAGTTCACGATGATTGCCAAGGCACTGATGAATCTCGACCGGGTTGTTTACGTCCTTGATCCGGGATTCGATCCCAATGCCGTTATTCGCGAAGAAGCGCAGGGAATTCTCGAACGAAATATTCTTCGCAGTCTGGCACCGGCAAATCTGATGTCAGGGGCAGTCGATTTGAAGGAGTTTACCGAGAAGCTACCGACTCGGGTGAACAAGATCCTTGATGCAGTTGGTGATAACAAATTGCGCTTTAAAGTGGATGCCATCGACGAAAAGGTTGTGCTCGATGGTCTTCAGAAGGTGGCAAACAGGATAACCCTCGGACTCGTCGTAGCTTCCTTGATAGTTGGCGCTGCGATGTTAATGCGCGTCGAAACGACCTTTAAAATACTTGGCTATCCCGGGATTGCGATGATTCTCTTCATCCTCGCCGCAGTTGCCGGACTCATGCTTGCGCTCAGCATCCTCTTATACGACAAAAAAACCAGTTAGTCAGTAGACCTCGCGTTTTAGCGAGCCCTCCTGCTGGATCCCCAGGCATCATGCTGGAACCGCAGGCCTCCCCGCCTGCACGCGTTAGCTACCGAGTACAGGGAGACTCAAACGGCGGGCGGGGACGCCTGATGCGGTCCCAGCACCAGGCCCCGCTTAGGCACAGTGCCCATCCGTGTTTAAAACCTCAAGAATTTCTCAAGGGCCTCCAGATAAAACCACCGGGTGACAGAGTTCAGCACAAACCAACTGCGTGTCTGTCTGACGAGAAGTCCAACCGTCAGTAGCCAAAAGAATGTCTTCAACCCGGAAAGCCTTACCAAATCCATGCTCAGCAACGAATCCTCATCCGATACCAACCCTGGCCAGCTGGAACTTATCGTCGACAAAATCAGCATACCTTCGCCAACGGCAGCGGTACCTCGACCTCGACTGCGCAAACTACTCGAACAAAGTCTTCGGTCCTGTACTTCCACCGTAGTCAGTGGACGCGCCGGTTCCGGTAAGACCACCCTGGCGCTTGATTTCATCGGGCAAGTGAAACGTGACGTGGCCTGGTACAAAGTGGACGCACCGGACGCCCAACCCCAGATCTTCTTCGACTACCTTATTTCCAGCATTCGGGCGCAGTGGCCAAATTTCGGAAACCACCGTCTTCTATCGCTTCTTCAATGCGCGTCAACAGACGGCTACGTGGCCCAATTTGCCGAAACGTTTGTTTTTGAGTTGGAACGACACCCGGACCAACCGTTACTGATTGTTATCGAGGATCTACATCTCGTCTCGGACTCGCCCTGGCTCGTGCCATTCCTGCAACGCCTTCTGCCGTTACTGCCCGCTGATGTTCACCTGCTGATTACCAGTCGGACACCGCCCGCTCCACTCTGGCGAATGCGTTCCAAACAAACATTGTCAGTGATAGACGAAGACACACTCGCTTTTACCCGCGAAGAGGCAATTCGACTCTTCGCTCAATATGGCTTATCGCGCGAGCAAGCCTGCATCGCTGTTGACCATTCACACGGTCGCGCAGCAGGGCTTTCGCAGCTGGCTGCGACGCTCCAGTGGGCCAGGAGTGGATCCGTCACGACCGAACCCAGTCGAAGAATCAAGGTCGGCTAGGTTGTGAAAACTTCATATGGAAGGACGTCAGGAACAAGTTAGATGGACTAAGACAGTCACCGGTCGTCGGGACCAAGGTGGTATGGCGGTAATTTCCTGTGGTAACCTCGGCCCATTCGAACTCAGGGCCCAGAGGCACAGTTTGATGGCGCCGAAAACCCGTCAGGGTAATAGTTCCACCACTCCCGGATCAGAAGTTAGAAGCGAACCGGCTGATATCAGGCCAGCCTTCTTTCTTCGCACCAAACTGTTATTACCTCGCCCCGCGCCGCAACTACTCTCACGCTCACGCCTCACCGAACGACTTTTCACAAACCTCGCTAATCCATTAACCCTTGTCACTGCAAATGCGGGTTCCGGGAAAACTACGCTGGTAGCCGATTTTCTTCGAACGCATGACCGTCAGTTCGTCTGGTATCAACTGGACCGAACTGATAGCGACCCGTTCGTATTCCTGGGCTATCTAAGCTTTGGTATTCAACAGGTAGTCCCTGGGTTCGGCGATGCAATGTTTGCCTATCTCAGCGAGTCCTCAGCCGAGTTAGCTCAGAACCCGGAGCGTGCAGTAGATGTTTTGATTAATGAAGTACTCGAACAGGTAGAACAGCAATTAATCGTAGTACTCGATGACTATCACCACCTGGGATTGGATACCCCGGTCCATGCAGTACTTGATCGTTTATTAGCTTACCTCCCGGACGTCCTGCATGTGGTGATGATCTCGCGCGAAACGCCGCCGCTTGCCCTGGCCCGTCTGCGATCCCAGTCGGCCTCATCCGTAATTGATCGTAGTGACCTGCTTTTTACGGACGAAGAAACCCAGGAACTGTTCAGGAAGGTTTTTGACCTCGAGCTCACCGCCGAGCAATTAGCCGAATATCGAGAACGATCAGGCAAGTTGCTCAGAAAAACGTAACCAGTTCACGTTCAACTGACCTGGTGGAAGTCTTGCGTCAATCCGAGCGAGACATCTTCGATTACTTCGCGGAAGAAGTTTTCACAGATGAGTCAGGCGAAGTTCAAGCACTGCTGTTGAAGATTGCCTTGCTGGAAAACATCGACCTGGATACTTGTGCGGCTTTATTTACGGACGATAACTCCGCAAGTCTGCTGCCGGCATTGGTACGTCGTAACGTCTTTATCACCCTGGTCAGTGACGGCAAAGGTGACGAGTACCGACTTCATCCGCTGTTTCAAAGTTTTCTGCGTCGCCGGCTTCGAAGTGAAATCGGAAAAAGTGGTGTTGCCGCCGAGCACCAACGTCTCGCTGAGTATTTCCTGGGCCGCGGTTCATGGGAACCCGGGGTTCGACATTTGCTGGCCGCGGAAGACTTCTCTCGAGCGGCAGAAGTCATTGCCGAGAAGGGAGGTGAATGGATCTCATCAGGTGCACTGAATTCCCTGGCATCACTCGCAGACGTCAT
>QHXL01000184.1:496-941 GCA_003222935.1 Acidobacteriota bacterium | reverse complement strand
TTCCAACGCAAATTATGGAAAGGTATCCGCGTAGCTTGGCCCATCGCGCAGAAGTCGCGAGGCTTCGTGGCGATTACGAGACCGCTCAAACGCAGTTCATCCGGGCTAGAGCGCTACTTCAGAAATGTGACGATCGAGAAGGTGAAGCAGAAACCCTACATTCGTTAGCAACTCTTGCACGGCGAGATGGCGACTATGCGCTCGCCTTCACTTATCTGGACCGTGCAATGGAGTTGACTAGCGATCGACCCATTCGGACTAAGTGTGCCAATACCCGGGGGTTGTGCCTGGTGGCAATGGGCCAATGGGGCGTGGCCGAAATGGAGTTTCGCAGTGCTTTGCAACTGGCCCAGGAAGCCAACGATGATCATTACTTGCGCCTGGTCACGCATAACCTCGGTCTTCCCGCCATGATGCGAGGCGACTTTGGTGAGGCGCTACGTTG
>QHXL01000184.1:0-470 GCA_003222935.1 Acidobacteriota bacterium | reverse complement strand
AGCGCTCCTAAACATGGCTCATTGTTATCTTTACCTTGGAAAGCTTAGTGAATGTGAGTCAAATTTGGACCAGGCACTGGAGCGTTGCCATCTTTTCAATCTCGTCGCAGCACGAGCTCACGCATTCGAGACATATGGGAATCTTTATCGTGAACGCGGTGAGATTGACCGTGCGAATGAGTACTACCAACGAGCGACTCGTGCGTATGACGATGCTGGCGTTAACCTGGCGCGTACTGAATTGCTCGAAGAGCAAGCCCTGTTGAGTTTGTTGATCGGTGACGTTGGAGCTGCGCGGAGTCAGATCGATCGATTAATCGAAGCGCGACCGGCGGACAAAAATGAGCTGGGTTTCTTTACGGCGACACTAGCCAGGGCGCGCATCATGATTGCTCAAGAAGAGTATCAAGGCGCGTCTGAACAACTCTCAAAAGCTCGCCGGTACTTTCACGACCACACCCTTTATTACT
>QHXL01000183.1 GCA_003222935.1 Acidobacteriota bacterium | reverse complement strand
CGATCGGTCCAGTCTGGAACTGGTCCGAACGGTGTTGAAATTGAGTTGACCAGCAACCGCGAGTTTTTGCCGCAGGGCGAAATGCTAACGCTTCGCGTTGGTTCGCAGGAATTCAAGCTTAGCCACTATCCAAGTACCGGCGAGACTACCAGGGTAATCTTTTCGCTCACTTCCCAGGAGTTTGCACAAGTTAACCAGGGTGATTCGGTGTTCGTCGACTACGGAAGCGGTGCAAGCAGGTGGAACTTCGGCAAGGTTGATAAGAGTCTGCTCAATCGCTAGATGCCCGGAACTGGTGGGAACTCACCAAAACAGCAACGGGCAGCTACTCGCTAGCTGCCCATAACCTCTGATCCTGTTGTGTTGCCGAGGGGTTCGTCCTATTGAGTACAGGCTTTGTGAGGTCTCATGTCGATCAATTGGCGGCACAACGTACTTACAAGCAGTAGTGAAATCGCAAACCTACTAAATGAGACCAGGACCATTGCGGTGCTCGGTATTAAGACTGAAGCCCAGGCAGGACAGCCAGCATTTTATGTCCCAAGCTACCTGCGGTCGGTCGGCTTTCAAATCATCCCAGTGCCTGTTTACTATCCGAATACGACGCGCATACTTGAAGAGCAGGTCTATCGCAAGCTCATCGACATTCCAGGCGATGTTGATCTTGTAAACGTCTTCCGCCGTCCGCAGGACGTTCCTCCTCACGTTGAAGATATCTTAGCGAAGATGCCTAAGGCGGTATGGCTACAATCTGGAATTCGCAACGACGCGGTCGCCGAAACACTTGCGAAGGCCGGGATCAAAGTCGTTCAGGATCGCTGTCTCATGGTGGACCATCGGTGGCTGAACCGAAGCTGACTACAAATACTTTGCGCCATGGTTCACCACCATGGACGCCGGGCCCCTAAGGGCTGTAGATCGATCCATAGAAGTATTTAATTAGTTCAAGGTAGCCGGTGTTTTACTATATCGAGCAGTTTTTGCGCCTGCGCTAATAGCTAAGAGTGGTTGTGGATTCCCACACCGTTAGGGCGCCTCGCCCCAACGACGCGAATCTTCACCCCAGCGGGGTGAGATGTTTCTGCGTGATGGACGTGCTTGCCCGTACAATTTTCACCAGGCAACAACACATTGCACCCCTAAAGGAGTGCCGAGATTAATTTGAGAGGTTGAGCTATAAACATTACACCCCTCCGGGGTGAAGATGCGTTTCCACGAGCAACCATGAATCAAACTAGCAGTACCGAGAAAGTCCTCCCAACTCCGAAGATTGGACGGATGGGATACAATCCCGCAAATTTCGCCTATCACATGGGTACTGGTCCATGGGTACCTGGCTATATGGTCTACTATGCGATCAGTTATTTCGACTCGCGAACTGATCGTGAATCGCCCTTGTCTGTCTGGTGGGGACCAAAGACTGATCCGAAAAGTTTGTATGGTGGCTTCGGTCTGATTCGAATTCCCGTGGATCGGACAGGCCAGGCAACCGCCCGGCGCATCTGGCGTAGATTTGGAGGGGAACCTCCGCGTTTGATTCACGAAATTTCCGACAATGTCACAACGAAATACCAGGACGACGTGCTATAGCAGGCGCCTACCCCAGCGGCGTGAGATGTTTATAACAGCAGGAAGATAAAAGATTATTCACCCCAGCGGGGTGACATGTTTGTGAGTCCACTAAGTGGGTTTCAGCTGCAACGGCAGAGAAGAAAACTACGGTAGACGAATAGCTAAGAAATTACGGTGCTGCGCTATTAAGAAACTTGAGACCTTAAGCGTGGGTTGGAATTTTCAGACAGCTGTGGTTTGGGCTATCATTCCGACATCGTAGCGCACTTCAATTTTGATCCCCAAATCGGTTTTCGGATGGTTATTTCTGGAAAGCTAATGGATCAGTTTCTTAAAGATTTCCGTCACACCGTAGAGCAGAGCTCGACCCGTCTACTTCAGATATCTGCCGATCAAGCGGCCGCGAGTGAACCGGGACATTGGTCCTCAAAAGAAATTGTGGGCCACTTGATCGACTCCGCTGCCAATAATCATCAGCGTTTTGTTCGCGCCCAGTTTACCGACGACCTGGTCCTTCCAGGTTACGAACAGGATCTCTGGGTTACCTCTCAAAAATATAACGAAGCATCCTGGCCCGAACTTGTTCATTTGTGGTCGGCCTACAATTTACATCTTTCCCACGTCATATCAGTGATGCCGGAAGAGGTCTTAACTCGCGTCCGTACTGAACACAACCTCGATAAAATCGCCTGGAAAGCAGTCCCTACAACTTCCCCCACCACACTCGAGTATTTCGTCAGAGACTACGCTGGACACATGCGCCACCATCTCACTCAGATTCTCGGCGAAAACCTCGAATAAAGATTTGATTAATTACGGGAGGTCACTATGGCGTTTACTATTGAAGACGTAAACATAAAACCGTGGGCGATCTTCGCGAGCTAGCCAAAGGCGTCGAACACGATGCGTCCAGGGCTACACGCAGATGAGCGAACTATCCATCGCCTCAAACGCCAGATTCACAAGGCGACGGTTTAGGAATTGTCCGACGAACTTCAGTTTGTCGCTGGTTCCGGAAAATGAAGGCACGACAAACTGAAGTTCGTCGGACATTCGCTCGGGCATTCCAAACATTGACTTTAGATCTAAACTGACTTAGAAGGTCGGTTAGAAATTCTTCCAATTTAGAAACTATAAAAGCGAGGGTGGCGATGAAAAGAGCTATCAACCTCAGCGTGAATGGTGTCGCTCGCACTGACGAAGTCGAACCACGCCTGTTACTCGTTCATTACTTACGAGAAGTACTTGGCCTGACTGGCACTCATGTTGGTTGTGAGACGTCGCTTTGTGGCGCGTGCACCGTGATGCTCGACGGCCAGGCCGTTAAGTCGTGCACCATGTTCGCAGTCCAGGTCGAAGGTAGTGAGATTAAGACTATCGAAGGATTTGCGACGAACGGCGAATTACACCCCGTGCAAGAGGGGTTCTGGGAAAAGCACGGATTGCAATGTGGCTACTGCACTCCCGGGATGATCGTCACCGCGGCCCAACTGCTCGAGCGGAACGCGAATCCTTCCCGTGAAGAGATTTGTCGCGGGCTCGAAGGGAATCTTTGCCGATGTACCGGATACCAACACATCATCGAGGCCGTTGAGTACGCTGCCAGTAAGACCGCGGGAAAGTGAGCTTCGGCCTTAGATCTTTGTACTTTGTGCTTGGTACTTAGTTCTTCCAGGTGAAAGCCCTTCAAATTTCCAGCTGCTCATTGATTCATGAACAAAGTAAGATCAAAGCACCAAGATCCTTCTTCCTTTAGGGAGTCTTCCAATGCCAAACAAGTACGTGGGCCAGCCAATTAAGCGAACTGAAGATCCGCGACTAATCAAAGGTCTAGCTCATTACGTTGACGACATTAAACTGCCCGACACATTGCACGTCGTCTTTGTGCGTTCCGTTTACGCACACGCCCGCATCACGAGTATTGACACCGCTGACGCTCTCGCCGCTCCCGGTGTCGCCGCTGTCTATACAGGCAAAGATGTAGCGGGAATTGGACCAGTACCATGTGCGGGCGCACTCCCTGGTCTCAAAGTTCCCGATCATCGCGTTCTCGCCCAGGACAAAGTCTACTTTGTCGGTCACCCGATTGCCGCGATCGTTGCTACAGATCGTTACGCAGCAAAAGACGCGGCCGATCTCGTAATGGTCGATTACGAAGACCTTCCCGTAGTCGTCGACGTCGAAGAAGCAGCAAATGGCGGTACTGTCATTCATGAAAGCTTCGGCGACAACATCGCATACAAACTCACTTCGGGCGAGGGCGATATCGACGCAGCGTTTGCCTCGGCTGACCGAACAGTCAAACAACGAATACTCCACACTCGACTGGCTCCGATCGCGATGGAGCCTCGCGGCGTACTCGCACGGTATTTCCCCGGCGAAGAAGAGTTGACTGTCTGGTCGTCGACGCAAATTCCACATCTGCTGCGCACTCAGCTGGCCATCATGATCGGTATTCCCGAAAACAAATTGCGGGTCATCACTCCTGAAGTCGGAGGTGGCTTTGGTTCAAAACTAAACGTTTATGCGGAAGAAGCATTGCTTGGTTGGATTTCGATGCAGTTGGGAAAACCGGCCAAGTGGATCGAAACCCGGCGCGAGAACATGCAGGCAACGATTCATGGACGCGGACAGGTTGGCGATATTGAAGTTGCGTTCAAGAACGACGGTACGTTAACCGGCTTGCGTTACAGCGTCTTCGCTGATCTCGGCTCCTATCATCAACTGCTCACACCGGCCATCCCGACGCTGACCGGGCTAATGCTCTCGGGCTCTTACAAGATTCCCGCCATCCAGATGAACGTGACGGGTTGCTTTACAAACAAGATGGCGACTGATGCATATCGAGGTGCCGGCAGACCTGAAGCAACGTACGTTGTCGAGCGAGGGTTGGATCTCGTAGCAGTCGATCTCAACATGGATCCGGCCGATGTGCGGCGCAAGAATTTCCCTGCCGCGGACGAGTTCCCTTTTCACACGGCAACTGGACTGGACTATGACAGCGGCAACTACGCAGCCGCGTTAGACAAAGCCCAGGGAATCGCCAACTACGCGAAACTGCGCGAAGAACAGAAAGCTGCTCGAGCCGAGGGACGTTTAGTCGGCATTGGAATTTCCACTTACGTCGAGATTTGTGCGCTTGGCCCATCACAGGCGATGCCTGCCGGCGGCTGGGAAAGTGCGACTGTGAGAATCGAACCAAAAGGTGACAGTCCTCACTGGCGCTTCGCCCCACGGCCAGGGTCAGGAAACTTCGTTTGCGCAAATTGCTGCCGACGAACTTGGCGTGCATCTCAACGATGTCACGGTAATTCACGGCGATACGGGCATAGTCCAATACGGAATCGGAACCTTTGGTAGCCGTGCGACAGCAGTTGGTGGAACGGCAGTTTACGTCGCCATACAAAAGCTGAAGGAGAAGGCCCATAAGATTGCCGCTCACATGCTGCAAGGGGATGCGACCCGTCTCTCGTTTGAAGGAGGAACTTATTCACTTCAGGCTGCTAGTGCGGCTGCTGCGACCGGAAGTTCGGATCCAGTTGTACCGGTAGCTGAAGCACCGGCCGCGGCTCTTCCCGAACCTCAGACTGAAGGTCGAACTAGTTTAACGATTCAGGAGATCGCCCTCGCCGCCCACATCGCGAAAGACTTGCCACCTGATACTGAACCGGGTCTGTCAGCGACATATTTCTTCGAACCTAAAAACTTTACTTTTCCTTTTGGCACTCACATCGCAGTTGTTGAAGTCGATCGTGAAACCGGCGACATCAAGTTTCTTCGCTACGTCGCCGTCGACGATTGCGGAAAAGTCATCAACCCGATGCTGGTCGACGGACAAATTCATGGCGGCATTGTTCAATCGATCGGCCAGGCGATGTACGAAGAGGTTGTCTACGATGAGCAGGGGCAGTTGATTACCGGTACGTTGATGGACTACGCAGTTCCTCGAGCCCACCATGTACCACACTTTGAGTTGGATCGAACTGAAACTCCGTCGCCGGGAATCCGCTGGGCGTCAAGGGTGTTGGTGAGGCAGGTACGATTGGTGCTACACCCGCTATTGTCGGAGCCATCGTTGATGCGCTGTCGCCATTCGGTGTTAAGCATCTCGACATGCCCGTGAAGCCAGAAGCATTGTGGCGAATAATTAACAGTAATTAGTAGGAGCGAAAAATGATAGCCGCACAATTCGACTACAAGGTTCCCAACTCCCTCGAAGAGGCAGTGTCGCTGATCGCCGCAGATCCCGATGGTTCAAAGATTCTTGCCGGCGGACACAGTCTGATTCCTGCGATGAAGTTACGACTGGCCCAACCGCAGGTACTGGTAGACATCGCCCGCATCAAGAGTCTCGCGTACATCCGCGAGCAGGGCGACGAGATTCTGATTGGCGCTACCACGACTCATTATCAACTCGAGTCGTCGGCACTGTTGCGACAGATCTGTCCGCTACTTCCTCTGTGCGCAGCATCAATCGGCGATGTGCAGGTACGAAACAAAGGGACCATCGGTGGCAGCCTGGCTCACTCGGATCCGGCCGGAGACTGGCCTGCGGCTGCGTTGGCACTGAAGGCGGAGTTAGTCTTGATTGGCCAAGGCGGTGAGCGAGTTGTTAAGGCGGACGACTTCTTCGTCGATTTCTTAACAACTGATCTACAACCCGGCGAAATCCTGCGCGAGATTCGGATCAAAAAGCCCACGGGCAAATTCGGCCACGCGTACGAGAAAGTGCCACACCCAGCTTCCGGTTTTGCGGTCGTCGGAGTCGCGGTGAATCTTTCCTTGAAAGCCGATGGCTCGTGTGAGAGTGCGAGTATTGGAGTGACCGGTGTAGGCGTGAAGGCTTATCGACCCAACGGAGCGGAGTCAGCTTTGTCTGGATCAAGTCTGAATGATGCGGCAGTTATTGAGGCTGCATCCCACGCTTGTGATGGCGTCGATCTAAACAACGATCTATTCGCATCAGGTGAGTATCGCTGTCATCTTGCGAAGGTTCACACCCGACGGGCGATTGCCAAGGCTAAAGCGTCAGCCAAATAGCACTTAGCTTCAACGATAGCGACTGAATCAATCGATTTACCGCAACGCGGTAACGCCTCAAAGCCCAGGGTTGCCGCGCTTTGGCGGCTACCCTGGGAACCGAAACAATAGTGATCCAACCCCAACGGGGTTGCGACAGCGGCAAAACACAGATTCTGCTGGATAATGTAACGGACGCAACCTCTTCGACGTTGGGAACAATGTCTATCTTTTGGTTAGGGTAGCCACCAAAGCGCGGCAACCGTGGGCTCTGGGGCGCAACCCCTTCGCGGTTAGGATGACGTAATCAGAGGCCTGATGAAGATTGAAGGCACACAACTAATCGAAGCTCGGCGAACTCGTGTTTACGACTTACTGGTTGATCCAGAAGTTCTCAAGCGCACCATTCCCGGTTGCGAACGTCTCGAAAAGACTGACGACAATACTTTTGCTACCACAATCAAAGCAGGGGTCGGCTCGGTCAAGGGAGTCTTCACCGGCACTGTTCGACTTGAAGACTTGAAGTCTCCCGAACATTTTCGCATCGTCGTCGAAGCTAAAGGTGGTCCGGGTTTTCTCAAAGGCGCCGGTGACCTGGATCTCGAGGACCAGGGCGAATTGACTTTAGTGAAATACGCGGGCGATGTTCAGGTGGGTGGAACGATTGCGAGCGTTGGTCAGCGAATGATTCAAGCCTCGGCAAAGATGATGGCGTCGCAGTTCTTCACGGCGCTCGGTGCAGAAGCAAAAACGGCGGTGGATGAGCCACCGCCACAGCATGGATTTTTTCGAACAGCCCTGAGGTGGTTCTCAGGGTGGATTAGGAAACTAGTTGGCGGCAGTTAGTCCTCCTTGGAGTGCGGGGACTTGTCACCGCTTTTGAACAGCCTCCAAAACACGGATCCGGAATAACAAAGCGGTGACAAGTTCCCGCACTCCAAGGAGGTTCCCTTATTCTGACTGTCTTCTCGCCTTCGCGATAAAGTCCTCGA
>QHXL01000182.1 GCA_003222935.1 Acidobacteriota bacterium | reverse complement strand
TTGGCTTTGGGAACAAAGTACAAGTTGTGGGCCAACAACCGCTCGATGAATCGCAACAGAATGCGTCCATCGTTCGCGCGACTGCCGATTATCACGAGACCTTCGGTATTACCGTGACCGATGGTCGCAGGTTTGGTCCACAGGACACAGCTCGCAGCCAAAAGGTAGCGATGGTGAATGAGACTTTCGTCAAGCACTTCCTGAATGGTGTTCAACCAATTGGTCAACGAGTGCTGATGCCGAAACTTTCTCGCGACGACCCGAACCCGCCATCGGTCGAATGGCAAATCGTGGGCGTCTTTCATAACGTCCGCCTTGGCGAACTCCGTGAAGCAGAAGATCCACAGCTTTTAGTTCCTTTCTGGCAGAGTCCGTGGCCTTTCACCTCTGTGGCTATTCGCACTAAGGGTGAGCCCCAGGGCGTTATTAAAGACGTTGCCGCTGCTGTGAACTCTGTTGACCCGGACCTGCTGATAGCCGGGGTGAAAACGATGGAGGAGACCCGGAGTGAGCTGCTCTCAATCGATCGCCTCGGTACTTTGCTATTCGGTGCTTTCGCTTTCCTGGGATTGGTGCTGTCCGCAATTGGAATTTACAGCGTCATGGCGTTCGCCGTATCGCAGCGAACCCAGGAGTTTGGAGTTCGTCTCGCGCTCGGCGCGCAACGGTCTCGGGTCATAAACCTGGTGTTGAAAGAAGGCGCACTACTGGCGTTGATTGGATCTGTCATCGGTCTTGCGGGCGCATATCTGATGGGCCGTGCGTTGCGATCGACACTGTACGGGGTCGAAGCACTGGATCTTCAGGCGTTCGGTATTGTCGCCTTGGTGTTGTTGTTAGCAGCGGTCGTCGCATGTTTGGTGCCGGCATTACGAGCGAGCAGCGTGGATCCAATTAAAGCACTACGAGCTGAGTAAACACTTCGGGTTAGTTTCTGATTTATGCAGGCCCAGAAACAAAACGGAATCNNNCTTCTTCCGCATCAAAGGACGATTCAAAGACTTCGATGGAACGATCGTTCTTGATGAAGACGAAATTTCCAAATCATCGGTGGAAGTCACGATGATGACCAAGAGTATCGATACGGGGAGCGTCACGCGCGATCGGCAACTACGATCGGCATCGTTTCTCAATTCGGATAGTTACCCGTCTATCAGGTTCAAGAGCCTGCAGGTTGGTCCAGGCAAGGACAGAGATATGCTGTCCATTCGCGGGGAGCTGACGATTCGAGACAAAAGTCGAGAGGTTGTGCTCAATGTTACCGAAGTAGATCGAAGCCGGTCTCCCCAAGGCGACGAAGTCGTTTATTACGTCGCCGAGACGACGATAAATCGGTTCGACTTCGGCGTTAAGGGTTGGCGCGGCGTTGTTGGTTCGACGCTGAAGGTCGTTATCAACGTTCAAGCTAACAGGGAAGAATGACGGTGCACGTGTTGGTAAGCAGTGTGTGGCACAGACTTCAGTCTGTGTCTGTTGCTTGAAATAGGTTGGAGTCGATGGACCACAGACTCAAGTCTGTACCACTTAGAGGCTACGATGCAGACAATCTTCAACGATCTTAAATACGCGGCTCGCATGTTGCGCAATCGTCCGGGCTTTACGCTCGTCGCCGTCATCACGCTTAGCCTGGGCATTGGGGCAAACACCGCGATCTTCAGCGTGGTTAATGCGGTTGTTTTGCAACCACTTCCTTTTCCGAATCCTGAGCAGATTGTCCTGGTCCGCGACGACTTAACCGGCCGTGGGGTTGAAGATACCGGGATGTCGGTTGATGAATTGAAAGACTTCCAGGAGCGCTCAGGTGTTTTCGATCAGATTTCGGCAGTTTGGTCGGTCGACGCAAATTTAACTGGTTCCGATCGTCCGCAACGCATAGAGCTTCTGGCAGTTAGTCCAAATTACTTCTCGTTACTCGGTGCGAGTGCGCAGTTAGGCCGCGTGTTTGGTCCACAGGATCACGCACAAGGGTTTGCCGAAGGCGTGGTAATCAGCGATGGAATGTGGCGCCGGTCGTTTGCCGCTGACCCGAATGTGCTCGGTCGAAAGATCTACGTCGATACAGATCTCTACACCGTTATTGGCGTGATGCCGGCTGGTTTTCGTCACCCGGGCAAAACACTGCGCAACGAAGTCGACGCATGGGGCACGGCGGGTTTTACCTCGAATCCTTTTCCCTCGCCGCCAGTGCGAGCTCAGCGAATGTTACCCGGGGCAATCGGTCGCTTGAAATCCGGGATGACTGTGCAACAAGCCCAGGCAAAGCTCGATGCTTTCGTAGCTGAAATAAAAACCCAATTTCCGAATGACTACCCGGCTGATCTTGGATGGACCGTACGTCTGCTACCCGCACAAGAAACGTTGGTAGGAAATGTAAGAAAAACACTTGTGGTATTGCTTGCCGCAGTTGGCCTGGTACTACTCATCGGATGCGTCAACATCGCGAATCTTCTGCTGGCTCGTGCATCCGGAAGGCGTCGAGAGATGGCAATACGCCTGGCGCTTGGTGCTGGTCGGAGGCGCCTTGTTTTTCAACTTCTTACAGAGAGTTTGTTGTTGTCGTTTCTCGGCGGCATCGTTGCACTCGCGGTGGTCGCGTCCTTGATCCAGTTGTTTGTGGGCTTTTTGCCGGCTGATATTCCGCGGCTAAACGAAGTTGGGATTAATGCCAATGTACTAGTTTTCGTCTTTCTTATTTCGACGTTAACCGGATTGTTGTTTGGACTGGTTCCCGCTCTGCAAGCGTCCAGGCCCGACATAGTCGAGAATTTAAAGGAAGGGACCTTGAGTGCCGGAACCGGAGCTCGCCACAAATACTTCCGCAACGGACTCGTAATCGTGGAATTTGCTTTGTCGCTGGTCTTGATGATTGCCGCGGGTTTGCTGTTGAAGAGTTTCACCCGGCTGATGGAAGTTAGTCCCGGCTTCGATCCTCATAACATCCTGACGGCGCGAATCTGGTTACCTGTGCCGAACAATCCGGAAATGGATCAGTACCGCGACGCGGGTAAGCGTTCGGCTTTTGCGCGTGAAGTTTTAAATAAAGCGCGAGCGATACCTGGCGTCATGCAGGCCGCCATCGCCAGCAGCAACGGAATACCGCTAAGCGGCCCGCAATTCGGGGGACCGTTCACAATCGAAGGGCAGGGAAATCTCGGCGGCACTGCGACTGCGCATGGTTCCGCTGTCAGTAGCGATTATTTTCAACTGCTCGGTACTCCACTCGTTCGCGGCCGAACGTTCACGGATAGTGACGATCTAACTACCGCTCCAATTGCGTTAATCAACGAAGCCCTGGCAACTCGTTATTTCCCGAACCAGGATCCTATTGGTCATCGCGTCAAGCGAGGGGGCCCAAACTCAAAAGCACCCTGGCTGACCATTGTTGGGGTTGTCGGCAATATTAAGAATGTCGGGATTGATCGAGCGGTTACACCTCACATGTACTCGCCAATATTTCAGAACCCTAACTACTCAATGGCCATCCTTCTAAAGACGGACGTTAAGCCTACAAGTTTGACCGGAGCGTTGCGCGATCAAGTGGCCGCGGTCGATCCAGCGCTGCCACTTTTCGGCGAGCGTACTTTGGAAGATGTCGTAGCAACTTCAGTGGCGCAGCGCCGTCTCACAACACAGATAGTTGGATTATTTGGCGTACTGGCGTTGTTACTGGCAAGTATCGGCATTTACGGCGTGATGGCTTACTCGGTGAATCAACGAACCCGCGAAATAGGAATTCGCGTCGCTCTCGGAGCGTCGAGAGGAACAATACTTCGTTGGGTGTTGAGTCAAGGCCTGACACTTATCGCAATTGGAGTTGGTACGGGTTTGGTGACGGCTTTTGCGTTGATGAGGTTATTGCGCGCGTTGTTGTTCGGCGTTGCGCCAACCGATGTCATTACATACGCCGCACTCGCAATCGTGTTGTCTGTCGTCGCGCTTCTAGCTTGTTACATACCAGCACGTCGCGCGACCCGGATCGATCCACTCGTCGCGTTGAGATATGAGTAGCACAGACTTCAGTCTGTGTTCCGTCGCCTGGAATCGTGATTATGAACCAACACAGACTTAAGTCGGTGCCACTTATTTAAACTCAAGGGGTAGTCATGCTTAATGATCTTCGCTTCGGCGTCAGAATGCTGCTAAAGAATCCCGCGTTCACCGCAGTGGCAGTGTTGTCGCTGGCGTTGGGAATCGGCGCGAACACTGCAATATTCCAGCTCCTCAACGCAGTTCGTTTGAAAACCTTGCCGCTTAGAAATGTGCAGGAAATTGCCCAGGTAAGACTTCGCGAAAGTGACGTTGAACTAACGCGCGGCAACAAAGGCCGGATGCGTTACGCGCCGGTCACCAATCCTCTCTGGGAACAGATTCGCGATCGACAAGAGGGATTCGGGGGTATTGCTGCCTGGGGGGTTGCCGGATTCAACCTTGCCCAAGGTGGTGAAGTCAGACCCGCACGCGGTATTTGGGTCAGCGGTGATTTCTTTAACGTGCTTGGCGTTCAGCCCGAGCTCGGTCGAGTCTTCAACCAGGCTGATGACGTGCGGGGTTGTAGCGCACCGGGCGCCGTAATAAGTCACGGATTCTGGCAGAAGGAATTTGGAGGTGTGCAGGATGTTGTTGGTCGTAAGCTCACGCTCTCCGATCACCAAATCCAGGTGATCGGAGTGACCCCACCAGGTTTCTATGGACTCGAAGTCGGTAAGTCGTTCGATGTTGCACTTCCAATTTGTGCTGATGCGATTTTCTCAGGTGAAAATCAGAGACTCGATTCCGGAACAAATTGGTGGTTGATGGTTACTGGTCGACTAAAACCAGGATGGACCATTGCCCGTGCAAATGCGCAGATCTCCTCTGTGTCGACTGCGCTATTTCAGCAAACGTTACCTGCGAATTATCCCAAAGAGAGTGTCAAGCACTATCTCAACTCGAGATTGGAAGTAGCTGAAGGCTCGTCAGGTTATTCGAATTTGCAGAGTTATGAACGTCCCCTTTGGTTGTTGCTGGCCATCGCCGGGTTGGTGCTTTTGATTACCTGCGCCAACCTGGCGAATTTGTTAATGGCTCGGGCCAGTACACGTGAGCGTGAATTTGCTGTTCGTCAGGCCGTAGGGGCATCTCGCTTCCGGATCATTCGGCAGTTGTTGGTTGAGACTTTGCTGCTTGCAGGTTTGGGAACCGCGATTGGCGCTGCGTTGGCCCAGGCGCTGAGTCGAATTCTGGTTGCGTCAATTGGAACTGCTAACAACACGGTCTTTTTGGACGTTACCCCAGACTTTAGAGTTTTAGGTTTTGCGGCCGGAGTCGCAGCACTCACCTGCATTTTTTTCGGTCTGACTCCTGCACTGCGCGCAACTCGAATTAGTCCCGGTGCTGTAATGAAAGCGGCCGGACGCGGACTCACTGCAGGTCGTGAGCGGTTCAGCCTGAGGCGCGGTTTAGTGGTGGTCCAGGTCGCGCTCTCGCTCGTCCTTGTTGCGAGTGCGCTGCTTTTCACTCGTAGTTTGAACAAGCTTCTGACTCTCGATGCCGGATTCAACCAGGACCATCTTTTGATTTCCAACGTAGGCTTTAATCGCTTGAAGATCGAACCGCTTCGGCGTCCATCTTTCAGAGGCGAACTGCTCGATAGAATCAAAAACGTTCCGGGCGTTGATGATGTAACTGAAATGGACACGCTGCCGCTAACCGGTGGAAGCAGAGGCAACAACGTCTGGCTGGAAGGAAGCAATCCTGAGGATCGGATCGGTTGTTCATTCAACCGCGT
>QHXL01000181.1:9675-13322 GCA_003222935.1 Acidobacteriota bacterium | reverse complement strand
GGATTGACCTCGAGGACGTAAACGCGATCATCCTTTATCGCAAACTGAATATTCATCAGTCCGCAAACGGACAAAGCTTCCGCGAGCTTGCGCGTGTAGTGTCGCATCGTTTCCAGGTGCTCAGGGTCGATGCGAATAGGTGGCAAAACGCACGACGAATCACCTGAATGTATTCCGGCCTCTTCGATGTGCTCTTGTATACCGGCGATTACACAAGCACTGTCGTCAGACAAAGCATCGACATCAAATTCTGCCGCTTGTTCAAGGAATTTATCTATCAGTACTGGCCGATCAGGTGTGAAGCCGACGGCGTTTCGCACGTAGTCTTCTAAGGCATCTTCGTCATAAACGATCGCCATCGCGCGTCCACCAAGAACGTAACTCGGACGAACCAGAACCGGATATCCGATACGAGCTGCGACCGCCCTCGCTTCTTCCGCCGACGCCGCCATCCCGTTAGCCGGTTGCGGTATACCCAGTTTTTCCAATAGCGCACCGAAACGTTTTCTGTCCTCGGCCAAATCGATCGAATCGGGCGACGTTCCGATCACTTTCACTCCTGCCTCTTGTAAACGCATCGCCAGGTTAAGAGGGGTTTGGCCGCCAAACTGGACAATGACGCCTTCCGGGTTCTCAACGTCCACGATGTTCATCACATCTTCGAACGTCAACGGTTCAAAGTAGAGACGATCGGAAGTGTCGTAGTCGGTCGAGACGGTTTCCGGATTGCAGTTGACCATGATCGTCTCGAAGCCCGCTTCGTGAAGTGCAAAAGATGCGTGGCAGCAACAGTAGTCAAACTCGATACCCTGCCCTATTCGATTTGGTCCCGACCCCAGGATCATTATCTTGCGCTGGTTGGTTGGATTTGACTCGTCTTCTGTTTCGTAAGTCGAGTAGAGATATGGCGTGTGCGATTCAAACTCGGCGCCGCACGTATCGACGCGTTTATAAACTGGAACGATGCCGAGTTTTTTGCGATAAGCTCGAACTTCGTCTTCTGAGCGCTCGGTAAGATAAGCAAGACGCCTGTCTGACAACGCTACTTCCTTGAACTCGCGCAGCACTTCGGGAGAGATATCTTCAAGCTTCAAGCCTTCGATATCGCGTTGGATGTCCATCACTTGCTGCAACTGATCAAGAAACCATGGATCAATGCGCGATAGTCGATAGATTTCCTGGATGGGCCAGTCGTGTTGCAGCGCGTAAGTGATGTAAGAAAAGCGCTGCGAGTTAGGTCGGGCCAACTTTCGCTGCAACTCGTCGTCGGAGATGTCTTCGAGTCGTAAAGGCTTGACTGCTTCCAACGAACGCAAACCTTTGAAGAGTGCTTCCTTGAAAGTTCTGCCAATTGCCATCACTTCACCAACGGACTTCATCTGCGTGCCAAGTACATCTTCGGCTTCGCGAAACTTTTCGAAGTCCCACTTCGGAATCTTCGCAACGACATAGTCGATGGTCGGCTCGAACGACGCGGGGGTTTTCTTCGTGATGTCGTTGGGTATTTCGTCGAGTGTGTAGCCGACAGCGAGTTTGGCTGCGATCTTTGCGATTGGAAATCCAGTCGCCTTTGAAGCGAGTGCCGAGGAACGTGAAACCCGAGGATTCATCTCGATGATCCGGATGTCCCCGTTTTCCGGATTCACGCCAAACTGAATATTCGAACCACCAGTTTCAACTCCGACCTTCCGAATGATCGTGATCGACATATCGCGCAGTTTTTGATACTCGCGATCAGTCAAAGTCTGTGCTGGAGCGACGGTTATCGAGTCACCCGTGTGAACACCCATCGGATCGAAGTTTTCAATCGAACAAATAATGACGACGTTGTCCGCGAGATCACGCATTACTTCGAGTTCGAATTCTTTCCAACCAAGTATCGACTCCTCGATTAGCACTTCCTGGATAGGTGACGCCGCCAGTCCCCCACGAACGATCTCCTCAAATTCCTCAGGGTTGTAAGCAATGCCGCCGCCCGTTCCGCCCAACGTAAAAGATGGTCGGATGATCGCCGGGTAGCCGGTTTGCGCAACCAGTTCTTTCGCTTCATTCCACGTCTTGGCAAAACCGCCTCGAGGCATTTCGAGGCCGGCCTCGTCCATTGCCTGTTTGAATAACAAGCGGTTCTCGGCGACCTTGATTGCTTCCCTCTTCGCACCGATCATTTCGACGCCAAACTCTTCCAAAATGCCGGCATCCGAAAGCGCAATCGCAAGGTTCAGGGCTGTTTGTCCACCGACTGTCGGGAGGAGTGCATCGGGACGTTCACGACGAATGATTTCAGTAAGAGATGCGATATTTAGCGGTTCGATGTAAGTAACATCGGCAGTTTCAGGGTCAGTCATGATCGTGGCTGGATTCGAGTTAACCAGCACGATTTGATAGCCCTCTTGCCGAAGAGCTTTACAGGCTTGAGTTCCGGAGTAGTCAAACTCACAGGCTTGACCAATAACAATGGGACCGGAACCGATGACTAGGATTTTATGGATGTCGGTGCGTTTGGGCATCTGCGATTTATGCTCGATCTGGGGAACTTGAAGGTCGAAGCATTTTACATAAGTCTGACCCGAGAAACGAACGGCCTTATTTGTAGGGGCGTCCCTCCGTGGGCGCCCCTCCTCTTCAAACGACGATATGGCTCGCAATGAAGGGGCGCCCACGGAGGGACGCCCCTACAAAATTAGGCAGGAACTAACTCTTCAGATTGAATCGACCCCGACCCATGTGAGTTCGATAATCTTCGCCGTCAATCAGAACCTTCTTGCACATCTCGTGTAAACGACTTCGCAAGGTACTTCCGATTCGTTCTTCCAACGTGGTCATCTCACGGATCTTGTCAGGACTGGTCTTCTTACTGAAAGTACGCGGCAGCGAAGCGGCTTCTGAGTTTTCTACTCGGGCTTCGTCGAGATAGTTGGTAGTAAAAATGGTGAGTCGATTTTCGTTGTAACGCTTGTTGATGATCTGGTACATCGTGTCGCGAACCCAGTCCGTAGGGACAGCCGCACCTAGTTCATCCAATACCAGAACGTCAGCCTTGTAGATTGGCGCCAGAACCCCCAGCTCCGATGCTTTCGAAATCGGATTGTATGAGTCCTGTATCTGTTTTAGTAGCGAACCAAACTCTGTGAAGACACAGGCAAATCCTTTTTCGATAAGCCCTCGAATTATCGACACTGCGAGGTGAGTCTTTCCCACTCCGACCGGGCCCATAAAAAGCAATCCTCGATCGACCGCGGGATAGTCCAGAACCAGGTGTTGAGATAAGAAGAGTGCGTTGTCTTGAGAAGAGTTTGGTTGCGCCTGAAAGTTTTCAAACGAGCATTTCAGATGACGAGGTGGGATTCGCGAGGCCGCCATCAACTTTTGAATGCCCAGAGGTCTACGACAGGGACAAAGCATTGCGCCTTTTTCAGGATCGATCTTTGTGCCTGTTCCGAAGCAATCTTTACAGACTTCGTTCTCGGAATCATCAAGATTTGCTTCCCTGGTTGTTTATTGAATAGGACCCTCGATCATGCCGGTACGGATGTTCACCTTTTCGCGCATTATAGCATCCGCGTTTTGAAAGTGAATTTGTTTGCACCGTTATATGTCTCAAGTACCTTGAGATGTACCGTGCAAAACGCTGTGTTATATTCGCGCCG
>QHXL01000181.1:4228-9614 GCA_003222935.1 Acidobacteriota bacterium | reverse complement strand
AGTTTTCGCGGATGACACGACAATTTCCGTCCAGGAACGCGGGGATAAGTATGGGTCTATTGCATTCATTGCTGAGCAAACTTGGCCTAATCTCAATTAATGCCGAACGCCACCCGATCCGCGTGTTTCTATTGGACGACGACGTGCGCCGACACACGTGGTTCCAGACTCGATTCAAGGGTGATTCGGTGGACATCGCTGACAATGTAGTCGCAGCCCAGGAAATGTTGGCGGCTGGTTCTTACGATGCGATCTTTCTCGATCACGATCTCCTTCCGGAGCACTATCACGCCGAGTCGAGCGATGATGAGAAGACAGGTTACGCGGTTGCACTTTGGCTTAGTTCAAACCCAGAGTTTCAACAGGCCTCTACGATACTGGTGCATACACGCAATGCCGATGGCGCCATGCGTATGGTCGAACTCCTTCGGCAGTCGGGGCGCGCGGCCGAATACGTACCCTTCCCACTCCTTGCTGAACGAATCAAGCGCTACTGGCAGCGTTAGAAAAATAAAAAGCGGGAGACCCGGCAGAACGTACGCTGTCTCTTTAGTAATGAACTCAGCTGCTGGGACCGCACGCGTCCCCGCGTGCCCGCTGCGAATCCGAGTACTTGGTGGCTAACGCGTGCAGGCGGGGACGCCTGCGCTCCCAGCAGCAGCAACTCCTAAGGTTCCTACTGAACGATGATGTCGTCCACTTGAATCGCAGTGATTCGTAGTTCTCTACCGAAGATGGGTGGGCCTGGAATCCACTCACTGCAGCGGAGTTGTACCGAGCTAGCACTGTTTAGACTGAGAGGAGCGGCGAGGGAAATTACGTCTCCATATCCCCCTGTGAATTCGTGCGTATATGCAAGAATATTGGCTCTATCCAGAATGTTGAACGGCGGTGTGCGTATATCGCACGGCACGTAATAGATGTTGAAACCATGGCCCACTCCTACGCTCACTTGCAGCCTCGCGGTAACGTAGTATTTGCCTGCCGGAAGGTTGAGACTTGCAATAGGCGCGGGATCGTTGCCGCTGGATTGGGGCAGTCGAGCATTTAGGTCCGTTGAAAATGTATAGATTCTGCTGACTCCCGAAGGACCAGTCGGTCCAGTCTCTCCTTGAATCCCTGGGTCGCCTTTCATACCCTGCGGTCCTGTTGGTCCTGTTTCACCTTGATTCCCTTGAACGCCCTGCGGACCCTGCGGTCCTTCAACGCTCCAATTCACCGGCATCTCGTTGGCCTTGCAGACAGCGGGCGGAATTATTCGTCTCAGTTGTCCGCTCACTTTGTCAGCGCAGCCATTGATCGCCTGCGCAGACGTCGACGCAGCGAAGATCAAGCTGCAGACTAGAGACAGAAGGAAGTATCCAACTTTGTGATTTGTTGTTTTCATTATTTTTCTCCTGGACGTGTTGGGAGCCATTTTGGTGACGATGGCCCTTTGTATCAGCACGCCGGAGGACAACGTAACTACCCGGATAGGTAGGTCAGAGCGGAAAACAAGAATTGAGAAGCAAGAGGGAGTGCAAAACCGAATTCACACCAGTCGTTCGCGCAGAGCCTTGGCGACTGCTTCGGTCTTCGAATGCACTTGCAGTTTGAGGTAGATGTTCTTCAGGTGAAATGAAACGGTGTTGGTTGAGATACCCATCTCGCGCGCGGCGGTTTTCTTGTGATGACCTTCGATCAAAAGCTTCAGAAGTTCTGTTTCCTGCGTGGTCAGCCGATACGCAGCGCTTTCGGGAGGACGAAACTCTCTGAACAATCTGACTACTCTCCGAGCAACTTCCGGTGACATAGGTGCACCACCTTCGGCCGCTTCCTTAATGGATTCGAGGAGCCGCGCCGGTGCAGTATTCTTCAACAGATAACCTGAAGCTCCTGCGCAAAGCGCGTCAAAAATTTTGTTATCGTTGTCATAAACCGTCAGGGCAAGAATAGGAATATCAGGGAATCGCACGCGGAGGATTTCTATTCCCTGGATGCCTGACATCCCAGGTAGTCCAATATCAGTCAATATTACGTGCGGAACATCGTCGCCAATCCGATCCAGTGCAGATTCCATATTGAAGTAACTACCAACACATTTATATCCGTGCGTGCCGTTGATCAGCGCCGTCAGCCCCTCACGTATTTCGCGCAGGTCCTCGACGAGAGCAACCTTCATCTGGATAGTTTCCGTAGCCTGCATCTCAAGATCATTTGTATTGGACTTCATTTCCTCAGACAAGATAAGGCGTTAACCCTACTCGCTAAAGTGGACGCTGTCACCTACCCACTTGAGTAGGTAGCTGGGTCACAAGAGCTTGCGGGTGCGGGCAACAGGAATGCTGACTTTAATGGTTGTTCCAAGTTCGGGCTGCACGACAAACTCCAGAGTTCCTTCTAAAGCTCGCGCACGTCGTTTCATGCTCCGCAAACCGTGACCTTCACTCTCGACCGCATCATCAAATCCAGTTCCGTTGTCTGCGACTTCGAGCAAGAGTCGCGAAGCGTGTACGTCTAGCTTGATTGCTACCCTGGTACATCGAGAATGGCGTGCAGCGTTGTTAACCGCCTCTTTGAAGATCAAAAGCAGATCGCGACGCACATCGACACCGAGTCTTAAGCTTTCTTTAACGCTGGGAGCACGGAAATCTAATTCGATGTCACGGAGGGTGAAGACTTCGTCAGCGTGTTGCCGCATCTTCCGCGTCAGGTCAAGTAATGTGTCAGCTTTAGGATCAATAGCCCAAACAATGTCGCTCATTGAACCAACTGACTCACGTGCGATACGAGAAATGGACATGAGTGGACTATCTTCCGAACCATTTGCGCCACCGAGATTCTGTTTTGCTACTTCGCTGAGGAACGAAATGCGGGTCAGATTTGCGCCAACATCGTCATGTAGATCCGTGGCGATGCGCGTGCGGATATTAACGATCTGCAGCAATCGCTGCACGCGATAACGGTAAAACGAGTAAGCAATAAAGGCCACGACCATTGTGGCCAACGCAAGGAACCACCATCGTTGCCAGATGTGTGGTCGCACCGCGAACGTTAACATCGCCGGCGCCGTGCTGAAGGTACCGTCAGAAGTTACGGCCCTGACCAGGAAACGATAATGACCCGGTGCCAGATTCGCGTAAGTCACACTTCGTTGGACACTCGCAACACCCCAGTTTTTGTCGGCGCCGTCTAGACGGTACTGATATTGAAGGGATTCGCCGGAGGCGAAGCTGAGGCCAACGAAATCTATTTGTAAGTGATTCCCGCCGGCTGCAAGATCTGGCACATACAAGTCACTCTCACCATTAGCGGCAACCTGTTTTGGAGCGCCATCAATGCGCACCCCGGTCAAAAGTATTGGCGGTGGAGGGGCGCCAGCTTGAGGCGGTTCAGGAAGGAAACGAGATAGTCCCTGAGATGTTCCAAACCATAGCTCGCCATTATTCGCGCGGAAGGAAACGAATATTGAGCCGGCAACCAAACCATCCGCGGTTGTAAAGTGCTTGATTTGGCCTGTCGCTGGATCAATCCGATCAAGTCCTTTCCCAGTGCCGACGTAAATACGACTATAAAGATCTTCAACAATACCCGATCCATAATTGCTTGATAGTCCTTGTTGGGTCGTGTAATTGGTGAAGGTTGGTTGTTCGGCGGCGGGATCATCACTCCGAAAGATGCCACCGAGCGAAGTCCCAATCCAAAGGTGTCCTTGCTTATCCAGGTAGAGGTCATTAATTCTCCCAACTACCTCACTCTTGCTCATACTAAAGAAGGTGAACCGTCCTGATCGATAACGAGCTACTTGTCCTCGATTAAATCCTACCCACAGATCTCCATCTGCGTCTTCCTGGAAAGCAATTGGTAAGTTCTCGATAAGCGATGGCAACCCTTCCGTTTGAGCCATGTCGTGAAGCGTGCGAGTCTGGTGGTTCCACCTCGCCAGAGAGCTCCCGGCTGGGCGGTCAACAGAAACCCAGAGATCGCCACGACTGTCTTCATAGAGGCAATAAACCATCGTGAACGGGAGACCATTAAGCTGGTAGATTGCCAGCGGCTGCGAAGACTTGAGATCCGCGAAGTTCTTTACAGCCGGAAACAGGTAAAGACCTTCACCCGTTCCGATCCACCACTCACCGGAGCGCGCCCGCACGGCAGTCGTCTTGTCGCTCCAGCCGAGATACCTATTACGCAGTGTTGCAGGTATGAGCCACGTGAGGCGCTGATTTTCCAAGTGCCCGAGCCGGCGCCGAATATCCATCGAACCCGGATTGAGATAATCTAATCCAGCTGCTTCGAATACGCTGCGATTTGTATCGCCCAGGAAGTCGCCATGAACGTAGATGTCACCAGTACCCGACTGGAAGATCGACATCACCTTCTTCAAACCATCGCGCGCATCGAAAGTGGAGAAGCCGTGATGAGTCAACTTCATCGCACCAATAGTGTTGGTACCAAACCAAAAATTGCCGTATCCGTCTTCGATGAAGGTGACCACTTCGGAAAAACTGAGACCGTCCCGTTCCGTGTATAAATGGGTTGGTCCAGCGCTTGGTCCATCGGTGGAGGCAAACTCGTAGAGCCCTTTATTACTACCAACCCAAAGTTTGCCGTCATCGGATTGGTGCAAGACGAATATCCAATTCGTGGCCAGGCCTGTCTTCGCGGAATAAGTGCCCGTGATCTGCGGTGACCTTCTCGCGTCGTCAAATGTGAGACGAAGCAACCCCTTGAAAGCAGTGCCCACCCACAGATTCCCTGATCGATCTTCAAGCAACGCGAAGGTCGGGCCAAGCTGCAGCCCTTCGCTCTCACCGTAACGGGTCGAGGCTCCGCTGGGCCACCGTCTGTACAAACCACTTTGAGCACCGATCCACAATGTTCCGTACCGATCTTCAATCAGTGCGTTTATATCAGTCTGTTCTGCGTAATTGGTTAGCAACCCGATTGGAACTGCTGTTAGCTTGCTAAGTTCTTTAGTTGTTGTTAGGCGAAACAGCCCTTTCAAAGTTCCACACCAGAGCGTTCCATCCCGACCTGCCAGCAGTACACTAACA
The DNA here is from genome assembly GCA_003222935.1 of Acidobacteriota bacterium. Classification (GTDB taxonomy): domain Bacteria; phylum Acidobacteriota; class Blastocatellia; order Pyrinomonadales; family Pyrinomonadaceae; genus PSRF01. The sequence goes on along the minus strand of QHXL01000181.1, from coordinate 4,578 downwards.
ACTTTGGCGCGGCTATCATCATCGTCACTATTTACAACTGTAAACATGGGCGCGCGAGAATCATTCTCAACCCTGCGAGTCGCCGGTACACCCTTGGGATTAAAGCGAACAAGTCCTCCATTGGTAGCGACCCAAAACTCACCGGTGTTCGTTTCCAGGAGATCATTCACGTAAGGGTGCGGCAGGCCCTGGTCTGTTCCAAAGTTCGTAAAACTGTAACCATCAAAACGGGACAGCCCTTCGCCCGTGCAAAACCAGAGAAAGCCACGCGAGTCGCGGACGATTTTGTTGATAGTGTTATTTGCCAGACCGTCAGCTGTCGTATACGCCTTGAGCGGTAGGCGTGCGGC
>QHXL01000181.1:0-4196 GCA_003222935.1 Acidobacteriota bacterium | reverse complement strand
GGACCATGTCGATAACTTGCGAAGTTCAGAGAGTCTCCCGGTCGACTAAGCTACGGGCAGCGAACGTGGGCACTCACTCTAGTTGATTGAGATGAACGAGCGCAAGATTGAACCCAAGTCTTCGTCCCGGGATCCAATTTAAGGTCGAGAGTGAACTTGCAACACAACAAGTTCACTCTTCGATCTTTCGAGAGCCATTGTTGATTTCGCGATGGGCCAACGCGCGTTTCAACTCCAGGTTAACTCCCAGAGGCGTCTTTAACAAATAGATATATTCTGAAACCGTTGTTCTCGATATTAGGATGATCATCGGAGTACCATTTTTTGACTCCATTGACCATCACTCTAATCCTCTCCAAACGGAAAGGGCTATTGCCACCATCCCAGTCATTGATGTGATACTTCTTTTGGTTCTTACCTTTTCGTTTGAAGAGCTTCCTATCTTTATTGATTTTCTTATCCATCCGGACCTCAAACGGGCCTCCTTGAAGAATAATATTCGGGTTGGCAGAGAGTGGACCATACTCGGCTTGATCGTTATCACTGTCGTCATTAGCTGGAGGTGTTTGCGTCGTCACCCCGGCAATCCATATATGGACTTGCAGTGTCTCGCCAGTGGCTAATAGGTATTCGGGTAAAATCTCGTAACTGTAGTCATCAATGATGCGGATTCCTTTGATTGGGCCAAACGAGGTTGCATTCTTCTGGTGAAACTTATGGTCGTAACGTTTCGGCACCGTCTCAGGATCAGGTATCTCGTCTAATGTTCCGGGAGCGATAAGCGTAAAGGAGCCCCCATCAATAATGACCGGGGGGTTGATACCGCGCTCCTCCTTGGCTGGTGGAGATGGCTGTGGGCTCGGGGACGACTTATCACCCGGCCCGTCTACTTTTGCTTTCTGCGCACAGGAAGATAGGGAGGCAATTACAGGTGCTGCCACCAAAGCTGAAGCAACTGTTTTGGTGAAGCCGCGTCGTGATGTTTTTTCCGGAGCTTGGGAGAACTCTTTCATTGTATCTCTCCTTCAGAGTTAGAGTGGGAAGGCTCTTCTACTTCGTAAAAAGAAGCGTGTCATCGAGTTGTTTTTGGTAATACGAAATATCAGGTCTTGAAAGATAACTTTTGAAATGATCCGTTCCCCATCGTTGTTCAAGCCCAGACATTAGTGAACGTGCGTTCTGGAGCTGCTCCTTAGCAGCCTGGGTTTCGTTAAGCTTAGTACTGGCGGCTCCGGCGATAAGATAGGAGCGCCACTCGGATTCCTGTTGACGATTTTTAGAGAAACGTTCCTGCGCCTGCAAAGCTGCATTCAAAGCAGCGCGAAGGTCACCTATTCCAAGAAGTGCTTCAGCCTGCGCTAAGAGAGCACCAGACATCAGACGCGGGTCGCTCGCCTGTGAAGCTTTTTCCACTGCCTCAACACACGTTCGCTTTCCTTCTGCTTTTGCGCCCGAAAGCGATTGCGCCACGCAAAGCACGGACAAAGCTTCGATCGCCGTGTGCTGCGTAAGTGAATCATCGAGGGCAATCGCGTGCCGGCTCTTTGCGAGGGCCTCTGCAAACTGCCGTTCACTTAACGCGATGTAACTCCTGATCAATTCAATCCTGCTGGACAATTGTTTATTAGCGCCACCCGGTCGCTCCAGGATAGCAACTGCTCTATTCAGGTCATCCTGAGCCTCTTTGTACTTACCAATCCGCCACGAAACCTCCGCGCGCAAAGCCAAGTCAAAACCTGAATTCAATTGGTTACCTAACGAAGATGAAATTTCGTAACTTTTGTTGAATTGGTCCAAGGCGTCCGGATAACTCTCTTCTAGCGCCAACACAGTTCCAATGTCTCCGAGTAAGAGAGCCATCTGCGGCTTATCGCCTACCTGTTCGGCTACTTGCAGTTGCGACCGGAAGGCCTCCAGTGCGCCGGCATAATCGCCCTTCATACGTTTCGCACGTCCGATCAGGAGCGAAGCTTGTGATGTTTCCTTCCGGTAGCCTCCCTGTTGGTAGAACGGCAGAGCTTGTTGCACATAAGTCAACCCCTCGTCGGGACTGTATTTTTGTATGAATAAGCTCCCCAGCGATAACAAGGCTCGGGCCTCGTTGCGTCGACCTTTGTTCCGTTGTGCTACTTCAAGTGCCTGCCTAAAATACTTTTCCGCTTCGCCAGCCTCGTCACGCGCATAAAAGACATTCCCAAGATCGAGCAGGCCCTGCGTGGTCAGATTTTCAATTCCACTCGCTCGCGCCAAATCGATAGCTTGTGTGGCTTTCTGTTTTGCCTCGTCTGTCTTTCCTTCGGTGCGAATGACCACACTCAGTTGCAGCAACGTTTTGATCTGTTGATATTGATTATCGGTGGGGCGCGCAGTCTCCAGTGCTTTATTGAGTTGCTCACGTGACTCAGCCAGCTTTCCTATCCGATTGAAGAGCACGCCTCGTTGATAAAATACTTCTGCCAAACCCTCGAAGTTACCATTAGCACGATAGATTGTTTCAGCCTTCTCGAAGGAAGATGAAGCGCTTGCCTGGTCCAGCTTTCTGCCATACAAAATTCCCAGCCGCAAGAACGCTGGCGCGTATTGGCCATCACGCCTGGTCGACTCGAGATAGTTCTCCATTGCCTTCCCTATCTCGTCATTCTTCTCATATGCACGACCCAAATCCATGTGTACCTGAGCTTCGTTCGGAGTTTGACGTGCAATCTCAGCGTACGACTTGATAGCCCGCGAAAAGTCGCGAGTGGCTGTAGCTGTTACGGCATCCAAATAGAGTGAATCGAGCGGAGTAAGTGTCGAACTTCGCACCAGTGAGGCGCTTTGCAGCAGCGCTTCTCTAGCCTTATCGGTATAGTCGAGTTCGGTCCAGGCTTCTCCGAGACGCGCATATGCCAAAGCGTAATTATCATCTGCCGCCACCGCCTGTTCGAACGCCTTAGTCGCTTGATAATACGCACCATCACGCAGCGCGGCCGTGCCTTTACCGTACCAACGTTGTGCCTCCTCGGATGGTTTGTGAGGAGTTGAATGCAGGAACCACCAAAGACCGACGCTCATCAAGCCGATGGCCAAAAGCACAACGAGCAGTCGAGCGATCGAGAGACGAGGTCGCTGCAAAAGATCCGAAAGCGTTCTCAGCGCACTTGGACCACCTGAGTCCGGAGCTGTCGAGAATCTTTGTGTGCGCTGGGAGTTATCTGACAGCTTCTCCTCGACAACCCGTAATTCTCGTAGCATCTCGGTTGCTGACTGATACCGGTCTTCTGGCTTTTTTGCTAGAGCCTTGAGGGTAATTCGGTCCAGGTCCGCCGTCACGTGCCGGTTGATAGCGGACGGAGGCACAGGGTCTTTGTGAATTATCTGCGCAGTGATCTCAATGATTCCTGCGCCCCCAAAGGCCGGCTTCCCTGAAATGCACTCGTACAACAACGCACCCAGGGCAAAGATATCGCTACGAGCATCTATGTCAGATCCCATCGCTTGTTCGGGGGAGAGATACAACGGTGTGCCGACAACGACACCGCTTCGCGTTTTTGTGGCCAAAAGCGTTCGAGCGTCCGGATCTCCTTCATTAAAAGATCCTTCCTCGAGGTGCTTGGCAAGTCCAAAATCGAGCACCTTTGGCTCACGCCGCTCATTCAGAACCACATTGGAAGGCTTGATATCGCGATGGATGATCCCGTGCTTATGCGCCTCCGCTAATGCTTCGGCAACAGCTTGCACAATTCTGGTTGCTTCCTTAATTGTCAACGCACCGTCGAGCAAGAGACTGTTTAAAGTTGGTCCGTTAACCAGCTCCATGACAATGAAAGGTTGGGCGTCAGGGGTCTCACCATAGTCATAGATGGAAGCAATATTCGGATGACTAAGCGTGGAGACGGCACGAGCCTCGCGGAGGAACCGGGCGCGATATTGATGCTCATCGGAAGTAGCGGTCGGGAACTTGATGGCAACGCGCCGACCGAGGTGAGTGTCCTCAGCAATATACACAGCACCCATACCGCCTTCGGCAAGGTTCTCCAGAATCCTATAGTGCGAAACCGTCTTTCCTATCATGTTAGAGCTGCTTCAGTCGTTAGAGACTTTGAAGGAAGTGGGCGACGGTCGACGATGGTGATAGAGATAGCTGACTGCTGGTTCAGAACTGACTGCGCGCATTCTGCTCCAAACGCAGCGTCCTTACAAGTAAAAGTTGGGAA
>QHXL01000180.1:4585-4931 GCA_003222935.1 Acidobacteriota bacterium | reverse complement strand
GCGGACCATTCAAACAGCGTATGACGGCGGCATAGCTCGACGATTTCCGCGCCGGAGAGTTTGTCAGTAGTGGTAGTCATGATGGGAAGAGTATAGCCACAGATTACTCAGATGAGATAGCGAGTAGCATAGACTTTAGTCTGTGGTACCTTCGAATCCTAACCGCTTCAAACACAGACTGAAGTCTGTGCTACTCGCGCCTTAAAAACTACTCTTGATCTTCAGGGTTTCGCCTGTGTCTTCCAGCTCAAATAATCGCGCACGCTCATTTGGATTCTTGTTTGGCTGGTGTAAAGCCATCATCAACTGCCCGTCAAAACGTTTGAAGATCATTCCGTGGCCACCG
>QHXL01000180.1:0-4522 GCA_003222935.1 Acidobacteriota bacterium | reverse complement strand
GAAACTGCGACACCCACCGTGTAACCAGCCGGTCCGAAACTCGACCAGATCATCATTAACTTTCCGCTCTTCGATCGATACACATAGGGTCCGTCAGTCACGCTGCAGTGCCACTGCGGTGACTTTCGTCCCCACGGCGCATCGCTTCCGTCAAAGAGGTGAACCGGATTACCGACAGTTTCCGAAAGATCATCCTTGAGCTGGATCATCTCCACCGCGCCATCTTTAATCTGCACCCATTCATGACAATAGACCATGTAGGGAATACCGTCCTCGACCCAAAGCGTCCCGTCTAGAGTCATCATATCGACAGGCAAGGTCGAGTGATTTTGAAAAGGTTTGAATGGGCCAAGTGGAGAATCACCGACCAGCACCTGGGTTCCGCGTTTCACCCGTGGAAGCCAATTCAACCATTGCTCGGGAAGAAGTGAATCAGTATCGAAGGTCGCAAAGACGTAGAACTTATCTTTGTAGGCAATTAACTCAGGCGCCCAGATTGCTTTGATATTGATGTCGCCCCAGAAGTCTGCGGGCGTTTGAAAGACGATGTGAGGGCCTTCCCACACGCGCAGGTCTTTACTCGTGTAGACGCGAAGTGCCGGACGTCGCCCACCTTCCACGTTGTTGGCCATGGTCGAAGAGATTGCGTAATACGTCTTTGTCTTCTCGTCCGCGAGGATGCAGACGTCACGCATGCGCACGTCGGCGAGTTTGACATCAGTCTTGACCGTCTGGCCCAGGATGCCGGGGGCAAAAGAAAGAGTCAGAAGTGCGGCAGCTAAGAGAATCCTGGCGAGTTGCATCTTGATTCCTAAGGGAGTGGAGTGATAGTGCGTGCGAACTTTAGCAGAAGTATGAGGCAGGAGTCCTGTTCAGGAGTGAGTGTCCGATCAGGGATCAAGGTCACGTGGCATCGCAGTAGGGAGGCTATGTCAGCCTAAAGTACTCTTCTAGAAAAGCGCAGTTGGGAAGGGGGCAAGCGGCTCAACAGGTAACAACCAAATGTGATCCGTAGCGCGCCCCCGCTTGGTTCGATCAGTGGTAACACTCACTCCCACAACTGACCACTGACTAGCTTTTGATTACATTTCCCTCAGCGTCGTACATCGTTACTTCGCCGAACGGAATTACCTGGTCCTTAACCTTTTCCCAATCGCCCACAATCACAATCGCAGCGCGATACGTGTCGTAGTACTTCGCTGCCGCCCTTTGAATATCAGCTGTCGTCAACGACTCGATCTTTGGCCGGAAGTCTTCGATGAAGTTTTTGTTCAGACCATATGTGTAGACAGTGTTGATGCGACCAGCGAGACCAATTTGACTCGCGAGTTCTACCGAAAAATTTCCGGTGCTGAACTCCTTCGCTGCGTTCAGTTCTTCATCCGTTACTGGCAAGACGCGCATGCGGTCGAGCTCATAAAAGATCTCGAGTAGTGTTGGGCCAGTCACTTCGTTGCGGACGAAAGCGCCGGCCACGATGTAACCCGTTTTTGCCTGTGTGTTTGAAGAGCTGAAAGGTGAGTAGGTGTATCCCTTGCTTTCGCGGATGTTACGAGTAAGACGCGAATAGAAAGAGCTTCCGTAGATCGTGTCGGCCGTGCGAATTGCGAAGTAGTCAGCATGTTTGCGCGGAATGGTCACGTTGCCCACGTAAATAGCTGATTGGATAGATCCGGGTCTATTCACGAAATAGATCTGTCGTTTCTCACGTACCGGCGTCGGCGGATTATCGTCGGGTGGAATCGTTCCGCTCTTCCAACTTCCAAACGCCTTTTCAATCTCCGCAAAAGTCTTGTCGACATCGATGTCGCCGACAACGATTAAATGCGATGCGTTGGGAATGTAGTACTTCGTGACAAACGATTTGAGATCTGCCCGAGTCAGGGCGCCGATTGATTTTTCGTCCGGAACTACGAAGCTATACGGGTGATTGCCAAAGACTGCCTTTTGAAAACGTTCGTTCACCAGGAATCCCGGGTTAGCTCGACCGGCGCGAATCTGTTGAATCGTATTCTCCTGGGCCAACTTCAACTCACTTTCAGGAAACGATGGATGCTGAGCGACGTCGCTCATCAGATCGAACATTCGAGTTGAGAATTCAGAGAGTGCCGTAGCGGTAAGCGTTGTTTGGTCTGCGTCACTCCCAAGACTGAGCGAACCACCAATCGAACGCAAATCCTCCTTGATCTGTTTACTGGTGCGGGCATCGGTTCCTTCGTTGGCAACTCCGGCTGCAATTTGAGCGATACCGGGATGAGCTTCACGATCGGTAGCGTTTGTGGCGGCGCGAAACGTGAGGATTGCCGAAACCTTGGGAACATTTGGTAGTGGCGCCAACACCACGGTCAGACCATTAGATAGTTTCTTCTCAGTAATCTTCGGAAGATTAAGAGGTCGAGCCGGCCCGGGTGCTGGTGGAGTTTTCTGTTGCGCGATTACAGGGAGTGTTGAAATGGTCAGTACGATGACTGCGACAAAGAGTTTCATGGGAGTACCTTTCATCAGATATCTGTTGAGCGCTTATTTGTCGCCCTGGCTTTTGGGTTCCGGCACACGATCAATAACCGTGCGATTACTCGCGACGAGATATTTCGCCGCAGCCGCTTTCACTTGCGCCGCCGTTACCGCCTCAAACGGAGTTAGTAGTGAATTGATTTGGCCGGGGTTATCTCGAAACAGCGCCAATACCGACAGCAGGTGCGCTTTACCATTGCTTCCGTCCAATTGTGAGTAGAAGTTTGAGCGGTAGCGGATCTTGGCGTCAGCTAGTTCCTTTTCAGTGATGCCCTTTGTTGCCACTTCAGCAGTCGCGGCATCCATCTCTTTTAAAACTTCGTCGGCGGTGTGACCCGGTTTGTAAGTGCTGCGCGTGGTCATGATCATTGGACCGGCGTAGTCAAACTCATTACCGAAATAGTTAAGACCGCCAGTTACATCGAGTGTGATCTCTTTGTCTTTGACGAGGCGTTGGTACCAGCGCGAACTGTCGTCGCCTTGCATGATCTGTACGAGGAGGGCGATTGCCGGAAAGTCAGGTGAGTTCTGCGGTGGCAGATGATAACCAGTTGCCAGCGCCGGCAAGTTTGCGAGCTTGTCGGGTTGAGTAATTCGCTTCTCTTTGGTTTGGGCCGGTTCAGTCAAGTCAGGGGCTGGTGGCATCGGCTGTGAAGGGATAGCTCCAAAGTGTTTCTCAACCATCTTCCTCACTTCAGCAACATCCACATCGCCTACGATTGTTAGTACTGCATTGTTGGGAGCGTAGTAGGTCTTGAAGAAACTGCGTACGTCCTGAATCGTTGCCGCGTTGATTTCATCCAGTTCGCCGTAACCGTTGTGTGAGTTATTCCAGTTGGTGAATGCGTTCTTCCAGAGTTCGATCCACTCGAAAAGTTGGTACGGCTGGTTGAGAACATTTACGCGCACTTCTTCGCTAACGACGTTCTGCTGGTTTTTCAGGTTCTCTTCACTTATGTCGAGCGAACGCATGCGATCCGACTCCAGCCACAGCGCCATTTCCACTCGGTTGCTTGGAAGCGTTTGGTAATAGTTTGTGTAGTCGAAATCTGTGTGACCGTTAAGGCTCCCGCCGTTTGCCTCGACAAACTTCGCGTGCTCAAACTTTTTCACATTGGCTGAGCCCTGAAACATCATGTGCTCAAAGAGGTGTGCGAACCCTGTGCGACCCTTTGGTTCTACTCGAAACCCGACGTTGTAATAGACGTCAACCGAGACAACAGGCGCGATGTGGTCTTCAGAGATTACGACTTTGAGTCCGTTCGGAAGCTTGTAATAAACCACTGGCACATTTAACGGTTTGGCGCGTAGCGACGATATGCCCAGCGTCATCATCATTGCCACGACAAGAAGTTTGATTACGGGTTGATGCATAGTGGGATTCCTTTGTTAATAAAAAGCAATCGTTGTCGGGATGTAGAGTCGACCAAACCGACCTTGGTAAGTAAGAAGAGAAAGGTTTGCTCCGAAAAACAAGATTTGAGCTACGCAGAATTGGAACGAGATTGCAGACCCATTTTACTACGCCAGTCCGTTTTGAAAAGTTTCGCGGGACGGGCGGGACGTTTCGCGTGATTGTGTGGCCCGCATTGAGTATGTCGCGGCGTCCCTCCGTGGGCGCCTCTGCTCGGTTTGCAGGGGTTATGCTTTCAAGGGGAGGGGCGCCCACGGAGGGACGCCCGACAAATCGCTCATAAAGGTTGTTGTCAACGACCTTCCGACTTTGCCATAATGCTTGCGAGGTCAAGTGACCTCCGACACCCCGACAGCCCCAGTAATTCCTCAAACACCAAGGTAAGCCGCCACGAACTCTATTGGCTTAGCCACTGGTGATCCCAATCAATAAAAGAGTCGGTCATTTCTACACAGACTCGTGTCTGGGGAGTTTTGCCATGCGTCACCGTTTGTTTAAGCTTTTCAATAAGTTCTTTCAGAGCCTGCTCAGCGTTGTAGTGCGCGCCGTTATCACAACCGTTGTCTTTGGGGCGTGCGTTGTAGGGTTAGCGCA
>QHXL01000179.1:4762-8490 GCA_003222935.1 Acidobacteriota bacterium | reverse complement strand
TTCGATGCCATTTGGAATCACACAACTCTGGTCCGCGTGGTATCGGCCCACCCCCAGCTGTCGCTGCGCCTTATTTGACACGAGCACAATCTTCGACGGCAGTTTCGATAATAACCGGCAAAGCGCGGAGCTAAGGACTGTCGATTTCTTCTCGGGCAAACTGGAATTCAATATGCTGTGTAGACTCCAGATGGTTGGTATACGTTTCCGCGTAAAGGTATTCGCCAACTCCGCGGCCAGACAGCTATGCTGCATCCATCCCACGATTAAGTCTGGTCGAAGTTTTTTGAGCAGACGGACCAGGCGGAATAGCGCAAACGGTGATGGTCGCTCTGCCTTTAGGCCTAATGTGTAGACTTCAACTCCCAGATCTTCGATTCGTTTTCGCAAAGATCCACGATCGATCAGCGACACAACGACAGGCTCGAAGCGCTGTCGGTCCGTCTTGGAAAGCAGACGATATAGGGCCATTTCCGCGCCGCCTATCGAAAGATCACTGATGACATACAAGATCTTTGTGGGTTGATTTGGGGTGGGAGCAGACAGACGGTGGTCTGCCTTGAGAACGGCGGAAGCTGATAAGACAGGTCCCATGCGCGTACAGTAGCATATTGGGGAGTTTGGTTTTGCGCCTCAATAGAAATTCAATATTTGATTTTTCCGACGGGCTCCAGGACCACTTTCAGCCTTTCAATGGCAAGTTCATACAGCTCATTTCGAATACCAATGCTGTTGAGCCACGAGTCTCGTTGGCCGCCTGCCAGCAGTTCACCCGCCTTTTCTCCAAGATTTGCTACCTTGGACCAGGAAATCGCCGCATGATCCAACTGGTAAGTCTCAATGAAACCCGACGTACGTTTGTCGAGATCGAGCAACAAGAACGGAATCCCAAGAGACAGGGCGACGGCCGCGGTATGTAACCTTCCCGAAATTACTGCCCGGGATGCTGCCAGGAGTCGAAAGTATTCCTCCGGTTCGGTGGGACAAACAATTTGTGATTGCCGAGACTCAAAAAGGCGGTTGGCAAGATCGACGTCGCGAGGATCGTTGCAGGCAATGACCAGGTGAGTGCCTCTCGCTATGAAATGTTCAGCAACCTTCACTAAGGCACTGAAAATCGGTCTACCTAAACGCTTCGCTTTCCTAAATCCACGAAGACTGGACCAAATTCGTGATGGGGGCATCACCATCAGTACGTGGTCGCCCTGCTCAATCGATTTGAAACCGGAGTTGAAAATAAAGGTTGCCGGATCCCCCAACATTTCGGCTTTGGTTACACCGAGATTCCGCAGCCATTCAAGGGTGGCCACATCTCTTACCCACGACAGACTGGCGGCATCGTTGAGTAATCTGATTTCCTCGCGTGCACGGCCAGATGGTTTGTGCGTGGTCGAGGCGAAGGCTGAGCCTGTACCAATTCCTATGAGAAAGAGTGGGACGCGAAGTTCTTTCAATGCAGAAACGTCGAGAGTTACCCCCCATGGCCAGCCCCAGGCGCCTTCGTAGAGGTTCGACCCTCCGATGATGATCAGGTCTGCTTCATGATTGGCCTTCTCAATCGCTTGCCGGGTTAAGCCGTATTCGATGCGATCCGTGCCGCGACTGTTTACGTCAAACAGATGGATTTCAGCATCTGGATCGATGGTTCGAACGATTGTGGCAATGCCAGTTTGTACGAAGTAATCCCCGACGTTTTTGGTGCGGGGAAAAAAATGATGTATGCGCATTGAGGTCATCGAATGTCAATTCAGACGATCTCGTTACTCACGCCCGATTCTTTTGGTAACCAATGCGCAATTTGACCGGCGGCAAGTACTACTAAAAGTATTAGAAAGAAATAGCGCTGGCGATAGAGGGCGCCAACATTCACTACAACCAACCCCAACGAAACAATTCCAAGTATTGCGATAGAGACCAACAACCAGACCGGAAGTGATCGACGCATTCGCCAAACCGAAAAGGCGGCGAGAATTTCAATTACGTACATTGAGACTGTTTCGAGGCCGCTTATTCTCCGGGCGATTGGACCAACCATGGTCCCATTTTCAAACCACATCCAGGGGAACGGCGCAAAAAACCCGGTCGCGATAGCACGAGGTAGATACAAAACCAGATCGAAGATGTTAGTTATACGAACGTCAGTGCCAACATTGGATCCTGACTGGCGGTATTCCTTAATAAAACCGTCTCGCAATTCACCGACTCGTTGTGGTAATTGCCACCATTTCAATTCGTGTTGTTGATGGGACGGATGCTTGAACCCACGTTCTGGATGGTCTGCAATTCGATACACGCGTAAAGAACTCATTCCCACCAGAGTGATCGTGAGGATGAGTGTAATGCCGATGGCATTTGGCAACAGGATCTTCTTCTCAAGTAGCAGGCGTATCAGGAGCAGAATTCCTGAGAAAACAATCGCACAAAGGACGATGATCGCCAGGTCAGAACGAGTCTTCCACAGTAAAATGGAGAACAGACCACCCCAGGCCACCTCACGCAACCACCTTCGATCGAGGTACGTTTGTTGAATCAACTTGTTGAGGATCAGGATCAGGACCAACATTTCGCAAATGAAGAGCGACTCCTTTACCATTTGCGTAGTATGGAGAAGCAGCGAAGGCCAAACACCAACCATCAAGGCCGCGATAAGCCCCGCCCGAAAATTGAAGATCTGGCCTGTAGAATTAGCATGCAAAGGTAATACAGAAGGTTGAAAGGCTCAGCAGCCAGGATGTTCTGCCCACACAACTGGCCACAAACAGCAAAACTGATGGCGTAAATTTTTACATGAAAAGAGTAAGGTTGATTGATCCATGCGAGCAGATCGCCCTGACGAAGGTAGTCTGCTAAAACGATTGCATCTTTGACAAATCCAGTACCGTCAGGAGTGATCGACACCGCAGTTCCATTAATATCCAAGGTATTGGGCAGCCATTGCTTCTGGCCTGCTATCAGGAGTGAGGTCGTCAGGAGGATATGAAATACTGCTGCGGGCAACAGTAAGTATGCCGGAGATTTCAAAATGCGCTTAGCGAGGTGCATGAACCGCTAGATGTTACCTCACTTCATTCACCTGATAACTCTAAACTTTGTTACCGGGTGAATTTCCCAGGCGCTAGCTCTCCAGTTTGAGGCGTTATTCGGGGTGGTGTTCTCAGCTTCCTCAGCGTGGCCCAAGTCGAAATACATCCATCCTTCAAATTCACACCAGTGGCCAACCAGCTGTGTCCGCAGCGTCGTTGCGGACCAATCCCATCCTTGTTTCGCGGCCCACTCTTCGAAGTTGGGAGTGATTTCGACAACCACCTGTTCCTTCTGCGGTGCACCTTCCCGGATCGCGATATTAATGTGGATGTCGCGACGGCAGGGCATAAAACCGTTGGTCGCTTCAGGACGCGCATAAGCAACAGCTACGACGTACCCTTGTATCCTGGCTGCCTGCTGTGTGGACCAACGGTAGCTATCGTCACCCGGTTTAAGCAATGCGCCTAAAGTAATCTGATAATTGAAGTCACTCTCATGGGGCGTTGCTGTACGGTTTTTCAATCGGTGGAGAGAACGAGCCCTACTGGTCAGAGCCAATCCCTCGCCAGGGCAATATCGTGAGAGGTATATCGCAATGACTAACAAAATAACCACGATTGCCGCGAGGACCAGGAGTGTTCGATGTCTGGTAGTCATAGTCAATGCTACTGCCGGTGGAGTTTAACCTAACCAGGTGGCGACAC
>QHXL01000179.1:0-4717 GCA_003222935.1 Acidobacteriota bacterium | reverse complement strand
CATTCTGTTACGTTCCTTGCCGATTAGTTCAAGCCCCCTTATAAATAAACGTATCTTCAATAACTGAACTGGAGTGCGGCGACAGTTAAGTAACGCAATCAATAAACGGGTGGCCTCTATGAACAAATGCCGCATTGCACTCCTCTTCGTCCTACTCTCTTTACTGTTCTGTTGGTTCAATTATTCGCGGCTTAATCGGCATGTAAGTGCGCAGACATCCGCACCCTTCGGCGCCGTCACCACAGTTCCGTTAATCATCAGCGAGTTTCGCTTACGCGGGCCAAACGGTCCAAACGACGAGTTTGTCGAAATCTACAACAACAGCGATTTCGCACACACGGTCAACTCCATCGATGGTTCAGCTTCCGGTTATGCGTTAGCCGGATCTTCGAATGCCGTGATCAACGACGGCCTGGTGGCAACCCGGTTTGTTATCCCAAACGGCACCGTAATCCCCGCGCGGGCCCACCTTCTCGCAACAAACTCCAATGGGTACAGCCTGACTAACTATCCAGCCGGCAATGGAACGACAGCGGTCGGAAACATTACCTATACGGTCCAAATCCCTGACAACGTCGGCATCGCACTCTTTGGTACTTCACTTCCCTTCAACTACACCGTCGCGAATCGTATCGATGCTGTCGGCTCAAATGCCGATAACAACGCGCTGTACCGCGAGGGTACCGGTTATCCGGCAATTCCATCGACAGCGTTGGAAGGAAGTTTTTTCCGCAGGCTACCAGGCGGCTGTACTGGATCACTTTCAGGTAATTGCAATACGGTCGTACTCTTAACGTCGACTCTTGGACCATCCAGCAGCTACCCACAGGACAGTGATAACAACGCAGTCGATTTTCTATATGGTGATGTTAGCGCGACTGATCTTGGTGTAAGTCGAAGGCTCAGTGCTCCGGGACCGAAAAATCTATTCGCGCCGGTAACAGGAACGTTCACATCCGGCCTGGTGATCTCCCGTTTGGATACAACTGTGCCGGAAGACGCCGTGCCAAATCGAGTTCGCAATACTACTGCCGGGTCTCTACAGAACAGCACATTCGGTACAGTCACCTTTAGACGTCGGGTCACTAACAATCTGGGTCAGCCAATTACGCGCCTGCGCTTTCGCATAGTCGACATAACCACTTTGCCGTCGATCGGATCCGGATGTAACGTCGAGCCAGCGCCCGCGGTTTGCGCTGCCGATCTTCGCGCCCTTTCTGCACTCAACAGTGTCGTGTCGACGAACGATCCGAATGTTTGCGGCGGCGGTTCGACGCCCTGCAATGTCACCGTCCAGGGAACGACGCTGGAAGGCCCACCTGTCCAGGCTTTCGGTGGTGGGTTCAATAGTTCATGGTCGGCGGACAGCGTAACCGCGGCGACTCCGCTTTTTAATGGTACAAGCATCAACTTGCAGTTCGTAACCGGACTTCAGCAAACAGGCGTCGACCGTTTGTACATCCTGGTTGAAGCGTTTCCGCGATCTGGTCCCGCGACGACCGCAGTGATCCGTTTGGCGGGCCCGGTGCCGCCCGCTTCGTTCCAATTCGAACAACCCGTCTACTCGGTACAGGAAGACATCACCTCGACGTCGGTCACGGTACTTCGCACAGGCAATACGGAGACGGCGGTAACTGTCGACTTTGCAACCGCAGACGGAACGGCGACGCAGAAACAAGATTTCACTATTGCCCGAGGCACTCTCAATTTCGCGCCCGGCGAAGTGAGTAAAACCATCCCTCTCTTGATCAGCGAAGATTCGAAAGTTGAAGGTACCGAAGTCTTCTCTATCAGTCTTAGCAATCCGGGGGGAGGAGCGATCGGGACGACGGGCACAGCTTCAATTCAGATCACTGATGATGTTCTCGAACCAGTCACCAACGTCAACGATGATCCGGCCACGTTTATCGGCCAGCACTATCACGATTTCCTAAACCGGCAACACGACGCGGCGGGGTTGGCATTTTGGGTCAGCACAATAACTTCGTGCGGAGCAAATCAGCAGTGCATCGACGTCAAGCGGATCAATGCATCCGCGGCGTTCTTCTTATCGACTGAGTTCCAGCAGACGAGTTTCTTCGTCATACGTCTGCAACGAGCGGCTTTTGCTCGTAAGTCAAATAGTCCGGCGACGCGGTTCCCCTACCTGGAGTTCATTCGTGACGCACGCCGCGTTGGAAACGGAGTGATAATTGGGCAAGCGGGTGCAGAGCAACAACTCGAAAATAATAAGCAGGCTTACGCTACTGACATCGTGACCAGTTCAGCGTTCATTTCAAGGTTTCCGCTGACACTCAGTGCAGCTGAATACGTGGACGCGCTTTTCAGTTCTGTAATGGTGATTACTTCGGCAGATCGGCAGGCTGCGATTGATGCGTTTGGAGCGGGAGGAACCGCAGGCCGCGTCGCGGCATTACGAAGTGTGACTGACTCTGCTTCGTTGACGAATGCTGAATTCAATCCGGCATTTGTGCTCTTGCAGTACTATGGTTACTTGAGAAGGAACCCCACTGACGCTCCGGACAATAACGATGATGGATATCAGTTCTGGCTGAACAAACTCAACCAGTTCAACGGAAATTTCATTCAGGCGGAGATGGTGAAGGCGTTTCTTTTGTCAGGTGAGTATCGGAATAGATTTGGCCAATAGCCGCGGTTAGCTCTTCGCCAAAATGGCAACCAGCGCGGGGACAAGTAACCACAGGAGTCCCTTGACCAGAAAGAAAAGAAATCCCCAGAGACCTATTCGCTTGAGCCAGTTAGTTGCTTTCATCCGTCATTAGTAAGCCAGCTTTGCAATTTGATACGAAATTAACTTAATGCTTCGATTTTGCCAATCGAGCCGTTAAGAATTTTTCGACATTTTGTCGGGGCCTCCCTTCGTGGGCGCCCCTTCTGGGACTTACTATGCGCGGATATTTTCCAAAGTTTTGAAAGAAATTGGAAGCGTGAGAATTGATTTCTCTGTGCTTTCTCAGTGTCTCTGAATCTCTGTGGTTCAACTAGATAAGCATTCATTAACCACAGAGATTCAGAGACTGCACAGAGAGTTAGCGGAAGTCGGTGATCAGGATAACGTCGCTGCTTCTCGTCCCACGAGAGCACGCTATCCGTTTACCGTCAGGAGAAATATCAAAGTTGAAGATGAGGCCGGAGGAGAAAGCGGTCAACTGCTTTGGAGCGCCACCATTGATCGGCTGACTCCAGATATTCGACGCGCCATTTTGTAGATCAACATAAGCAATAGCCTGACCTCCGGAAAGCCAACGTACGTAGGTCACGGCGCGGCCGTCCATCGTCGAACGATTAATGTCTGTCGTCGCAGGTAGATCGATTACCTTGAGAGGTAGTCCTCCTTCTGAACTTATGATCGCTACTCGCCAGCGCGCAGGCTTTAAACTTTGATCGAGAAAAACACAGGCGATCGATTTTCCATCGGGTGAAATGTCCGGTGAGACAGTTTGATAATCAGTAAGTTGCTTCGGCTCTCCCCCGTTCGTCCCAATTCGCCAGAGTCGACTCTTCCCAGCAACTACTGATGAATAAACGATCCAACTTCCGTCTGGCGATAACCGCGGCGAGTCATCTTCCGCGTTGTTCGCACTCGTCAATTGCTTTATCTCTTTGCCATTCGCGGTTGCAGTCCATAGATGATAAGTACCAGCTCGTCGCGTTGACCGGAACACCATGAAGCTTCCATCACTGGAAATCGCGGGGGACTCATGCCTGTACGGTTCGCCAGTTACACTTTCCTGCTCAGTTCCGTCGGCCCTGGTTCGCCACAGGTTCCACCCGAGGTCGACACGCAAGGAATAGATCAACTCTCCATCTCCTAACCACGCCAGGCCAAATCTACCTTCAGTGGCATTTTCGGCCATTGTAATCTGTTTGCTGTCGGCAGGATTATCGTTAGTCACCAGCCAAAGATGAGCGACATCATCCTCCTGCTGAGTTACCAGCGTTCCAGAATCGGCAGTTAGACCAAGACTAATATGACCGTGACCGTTGACATCATTTGTTATGCGTCTTACTTCACCGCTCGGATACGAAACTTCAAAAATTTGACTGAAATCCTGTTCAGGAGCACAGGCCAAAAGAATTAGACCTTTCCCGTCCGCGAGCCACAGTGCACGACGCACAGAGCCCCACTTTTCGTTGGAAAGCTGCTTCACTTCGCCGGTGCCCACCACGAGCGCAAAGACTCGCACGTAAGGACCGCCATCGGCCGCCATACTGCCGTAGGCAATATGTTTTCCGTCAGGAGACCAGGCTGGCGGACTTGGCCCATTTTGCCCCGAACCATATGAAGTCGCGACCTCATGGGCATCGCTGCCGTCGATGTTGGCTACCATCAGACTTCTTTGATAAGCGTACGAAAACTGTTTTCCATCAGGTGAAAATGAGATAGGCGTGGCAATGTTCGACAACAACTGTTTGGATTGCCCCCCAATTACCGGCACCTGAAACAATGCTCCGGTCGGATGACTGTTGCTCATCACTACGTAATAGACGAGGTTGCCATCGCGCGAAAAAGTGGTGCCTCTAAAAAACACTTCCTCGGCCGGAACAATCGGTCGTGAGGCTCCGGTCGCAACTTGTCGAATGAAGAGACCCTGCTTGCGGTCGGCTGCATCATCTTTGTAGACAACGAATCTTCCATCAGGTGAGATCGAGGTGTTTCCTACCTTGCCGCCTGTTGCACTCGTGATCAAACGCC
>QHXL01000178.1:380-6419 GCA_003222935.1 Acidobacteriota bacterium | reverse complement strand
TCCGTGGGCGCCCCTCCTCAATTTAGAGGTCATAGCCTTTATTGGAACAGGGGCGCCCACGGAGGGACGCCCCTACAAGTCTTTACGCCCGAGCAGATTCGCAATTGCCGCGATTAGATCATTCTGTTCGATGGGTTTGGCCATATGTCGATGATAGCCAGCAGCCAGTGAATGTTCCCGATCTTTTCGAGTTGCGTAACCCGTCAGTGCAATTGCCGGCACTAGTCCGCCTTGATCGGAGCGCAGGCCACGAATCTTCGCAATCAGTTCGTAGCCATCTTCTTCCGGCATGCCGATATCACTCACCAGCACATCAGGCCTTCGCTCATTAAATAACCTTAACGCGTCAGCCGCCGAGGCCGCGGAAGCGACATCGGCGCCATGTCGCTTCAACATCATGCCCAAGAGCTTTCTTGAATCCTCGTCGTCTTCAACTAATAGAACGTGAACACCGTCGAGCCGAACCTTTTCACCACTCAAACTTCGGCGGCGCTCAACTTCTCGTCGTCGTTCTTCCGCTCGGGCCGGGTCGCGTCGCTCCGCGGCCATTGGAAGATCGACCGTAAAGGTCGACCCCAATCCGTAACCATCACTCACGGCACTTACCGAGCCACCATGAAGCTCGACTAAATGTCGGACCACGGCGAGACCTAAACCAAGTCCTCCCTGCTTTCGCGAGATCGAGCCTTCAGCCTGTCTAAAACGATCGAATACGTAGGGGAGGAACTCAACCGGAATTCCTTCGCCAGTATCTCTCACGATCAGACGCACTGACGATTCGCAATTTAGATCTATGCTGACGCTGCCACCTCGTTGCGTAAACTTGATCCCGTTTGACAATAAGTTCCAGATCACTTGACGCAGACGATTGGCGTCGCCCCTAACGAGGCACAACGCAGAGGTAAACTCCGTGCGGAATTGAATTCCTTTCGCATCAGCCGTAGGGCGCAGAGCGTCGATGGCAGCCTCGACAATTGGGGTAATATTCAGCGGACGAAGTTCCAGCCGAAGATTTCCCGTGATAATGCGTGATACGTCCAGGAGGTCGTCAATGAGTCGGGCTTGAGAGCGAGCGTTTCGTTCAATCGTTTCAATCGCACGCGCAGCGTTGGCTCCTTCAACTTCGCCGTTGCTGATCATCGAGGCCCACCCAAGGATTGAAGTCAGCGGAGTGCGCAGTTCATGTGACAGTGTCGCGAGGAATTCATCTTTAAGTCGATCTGACTCTTCGGCATGTCTGCGGGCATCCCGCTCCCTTACTAAGAGCGCCGCACGCTCTTCTTCACCACGTTTTCGCGCCGTGACGTCCAGCACGAGCGACAGCACGGACACAAGCTTTCCATCGTCGTCGTGAAGGCCCGAGTTGTACCACTCGCAATAAAGCACGGAACCGTCTTTCGTGTAATTACGATTGTGATGCACACCCTGAACCTCGACACCTTCGCGCTGTCGGATCGTCACTGACTTTACTGACGGCACATCCTCGTCAAAAACGAACTGCCACTCATCGACGTGCTTCCCAAGAACCTCTTCAGCTGTCCAACCGAACAAGGCTTCGGCTGATTCAGACCAGCGCGATACGCGAAAATCGCGGTCCCATTCGATTACCGCGAGTGGCGAGTTTTCCAGGTGATAAGTCAGCCGTTGATATGCGTCGTCCGGCGTAGATTTTTCGGAACGGCGCTCAGTCAAGTCGCGAAGTACTCCAATTCCACCGACTATCGATCCACGATCATCCATCAGCGGAGAGTAATGAACTTCATGAAGACTGGCGGGACTTACCGCAAAGGAGTTTGTACGAGAAATTGACCGTTCACCTCCGAGTGCCATACGGAAGTATTCCTCTTCTCCGGTCTCTTTTAGTGAGGGAAACAACTGCCAGGGATTTTGTCCGATTACCCGTTCGCGACTTACTCCTGTTACGCGTTGCATCTTTTCATTCCAGGCAATGAGCCGCGACTCGAGATCGAACGCGAAGATGCCATCGACGCTGGCGTCGAGCAGTTGGGCAAGAATCGGTAGAGATAGTTCGTTCAAGCTAAGAAAGTGTCGGGGAGACTTGGGCGTACAAGGAAACTATGGAGTTAGATGTCTGCGGCCTAAGGTATTGGACCGTGAGTCGGATTACTTTTGCGGCCAACGCTCCATTTTATACACTCGTTGACGCGCCGGCTTTCCTTCAGTCGCCGGCCAGTTGAGGATTGCTGTCCACGAATTGTCGGACTCGCGTTGCCAACGAAATGAGTTCTGTGCTTTCACTAGTGGTTCGAAAGTAATGCCCTGGTAGTCGATCGACGTCGCTATCCACCGAGAACCCTCACCTCCGTTTCCGAATTGACCATCCTTCAGTTCAAAGACAGACGTCTCCTCGACAGTACTGAGTTTCTCATCAGGAAAACTATCGACGGCCAACCTGGTTGGGTTCTCAAACCGATAACGCTCGAAAAATGGAGTCGGGACGTCGCCAGTTCCTCGCCACGTCCCTTCAATCCAACGCAATTTTTCTATATCTGACGCTGAAAACCTCTTTGGAGCTGGCGTTTGGTTGTTACGGCAGCCAAATGAGACGCCGCCCAACGAGACCGCCCCGGCCAACAACAGGAAAAGTACTTTGGATCGCAAGTCCATATCCTGATAATAGTGCATCATACGGACGGGTGTCAGCCGTAAGATTGCCCGTCCCTATGATCCCAATTGCTCAACTTGTGAAGATTCGACCCGGAAAAGCCTTGAAAATCCTGGCCGTCGTGCTCGTACTGACGATAGCTTTCACCGCTGCCCGCATCTACACCTATGGGCGCACAACTGCAGACATCGACGCCGATGCCGCGGTCGTACTTGGAGCTGCGGTCTGGAGTAATAGCGTGTCACCTGTCTTTCGCGAACGGATCAATCATGCGATTGATTTGTATCGGCGAGGCAAGGTACGAAAGATCATTTTCACGGGCGGCCAGGGAAACGCCAATGAACCTACGGAAGCTTCCGCCGCGCGATCGCACGCAGTGGCGAATGGAATTCCTCTTCAAGCCATTTTGATCGAACAGAAGTCGCACACGACGTACGAGAATATCGTCTATGCAAAGCAAATCGCCGATGCGAACAACCTGAAGAAGGTCCTGTTGGTGAGCGATCCCATGCACATGCGTCGCGCTATGACCATGGCCCGGGATATCGGCCTCGACGCTTCTCCGTCGCCAACACCGACGACGCTATACCAGGGTTGGCAAACCCAATTGCGTGAACTCTCACGGGAGACTTTTTACTATCTTGGATATTTGATTGCTGGTTGAGAACGATGTCGATGCGAATCTCACTTGCCTGCATGACCACATTGGCCACTTTACTTCTGATGTTGTTCTGCTCGCGACTTCCCACGACAAAGTCGTCCGTGGCAACTCAGCTGACGGCTGCAGTCATTCGACCCGACTCATTGCCGCCTAACAGTTTCACCAAGGCGGAATATGACCAGCACATTGAGGCACTCAAAAAGAGACTTCCCTCTGCCGATTTTGCGATCGTAGTGCAACCTCCTTTTGTGGTCGTTGGTGATGAGCCTGAACCTGTAGTGAAGGAACGCGCTCAAAGTACGATTAAGTGGGCGGTTGAGAAACTCAAGCAGGATTACTTCGCGAAAGACCCTTCCCTCATTCTCGATATCTGGCTTTTCAAAGACGCCGAGTCGTACAACAAACACACTCGACTCATCTTCAACGATAAACCGACAACTCCATACGGATACTACTCACGCGGGCATAAAGCATTGATCATGAACATCGCCACCGGAGGCGGCACCCTGGTCCATGAGCTTGTGCATCCGATGATGGAGGCTAACTTTCCTGAATGTCCATCATGGCTTAACGAAGGAATGGGTTCACTCTATGAACAGTGTGATGAGCGTGATGGTCACATCTATGGTTTGGTCAACTGGCGCCTACCGGGCTTACAGCAAGCGATAAAAGCAGGAACGGTTCAGTCGTTCAGGACTCTTACTTCGTTAAGCTCGAACGACTTTTACGACGACGATCGAGGCGTTAATTACGCCCAGTCGCGATATCTCTGCTACTACCTCCAGGAGAAGGGACTGTTGGTGACTTTCTATCAACGATTCCACGCACAACAAAAGAAAGACCCGACGGGCTATCAAACGCTGATCACGGTCCTGGGATCGCCAAATATGGATAGCTTTCAGAAAGACTGGGAGAAGTTCGTTATTGGGTTAAGGAACTGAACTGCTGAGGAGGATCTGATTCGTGTGGGCCAACTCTACTCCTGCGCCAGGAACTCGCGGATCACTTTGCGTTCATTCTCGTCGTGGATACGAGTAAACAACTTGGTGCCAAGCGACTTTATAGTTTCGGGTCGATCGAAGGGAAGCTTGTCATACATCTTGCCGCCGCTGAAGTGACAGCCCTGACACTTCGCCTCGAGGATTGGTTTGACTTGTGTGGCAAAATCAATTCTGGGACCGCTTGATTTAGTCGGCTGCAAAGGCTGTGCGCTCACAGCTGGTGTCAATGACGCTATCCGCGTTGTTCGTCCACATGAATACGAACCCGCGATTAGCACTAACAACAAAAGTACTGCAGCACCTCGCATACTCCGATGCTACTTCTGACTAGGGAACGACTGCAATCCGAATGTGATGAGTTGAAGGCTTAGCGTGATGGATCGCGACGTTGAGAGGCTACAAATTATTCGACTTTAACTCGCTCTTATGACTACAAGTAAAGAGTCGCTTGCAAAAGTCACCGCTTGCTTGGCTCCGGAGGAGCCGAATATTTATAGCACTCGTCTCATCGACACGGCTTGCGCTCCGTAGTAGTGCCACGTGTCGTGGTGGAGGAATTTGATCATTCAAATGCTGAGGCTTATCGCACTCCTAAAGGAGTGCTTTGTCTGTGCCGCGGAGAGCTATAAATATTTTGCTCCGCTGGAGCACAGACTCATTAACCTGGTGTAAAAACGCCAGCTATGTGGTGACTTTTGCAAGAGGCTCTAAAGCATTGTCGTCCATCAGATAACATCCGCGAAGTTCTTGCGCGTTCGCGCGAACCACCAGTAACCAAAAATGAACACCACTATCGCGACAGCAGTAAAGTACGCGAGACCTCCCCAATCCGGCGCAAATCCATCCAGGAAGATTCTTCGATAACTACGGACCAGCGGTGTGAAGGGATTCAGATTGATGAATCTTTGAAAACGTTCGGGGACCATCGACTCTGGATAGATGATAGGTGTGAGATACATCCACGCCATCAGCAAGAGCGAAACACCCTGGACAATGTCTCTAAGAAAAACGCCCAGCGAAGCAATCAGCCACGCAGCTCCAAGTGTTAACAGCAATTGCGGAATGAGGACCACTGGAAACCACAGCACCGTGACCGGTACCCGATGACGCGCGATTGCTGCGGCTAGTAGCAACGCGACCGTAGCAAACAGCTGGTTACCAAGAGATGAAAACGCCTGCGCGACCGGTAATGTCTCGAGTGGAAACACCACTCGCTTGACCAGGTTTGCCCTGCTCACAATTGCGCTCGCCGACAGCTGTACCGTGTCCTGGAACATCGTCCAGGGGACCAATCCACAAAACAGGTAGAGCGCGTAATCCCAGTTAGTGTGGTTAGGACCAAAACGCGCACCAAAAACTCCCGCGAAGATGAAGGTAAAGATCGCAATCATTACCACGGGTGTGAGTAACGCCCAGACAAGTCCGAGTACAGAACCTTTGTATCGGGCAAGTAAATCTCTTTTAGCGAGGGAAAAAATCAGCTCCGCACGACTGGGAAGTTGCCACAGCGGTCGCCAAACGTTTCTTTGAGCTGTATGAGCAGAGATCATTATTCTGGAGGGATTTGTCCGAAGCCGCGCCAACTGTTTTTGTTATGCCAGCTGATAGCAACCGCCCTGGCCTGGATATCCTTCCACCATACTTCAAACTCATCCCGAGCCAGGTAGAAAGCGGTCGGCGCGACCAGGTGATCAAACACAATCGTGTGTTGTTCCCGCCAGCCAAATGGCGCGATCGCTTTCAGGTAGTCG
>QHXL01000178.1:0-365 GCA_003222935.1 Acidobacteriota bacterium | reverse complement strand
AGATAAAGACAGGAGGCCGGAATTTTCGATAACTGCAACAACACTCGCTGGTCCATTTTTGATGTCAACGTCTCGCGCACCGGGTTGACGAAGCTTGTTATCCATTCGTTGTTTTCAGCACCGTAGACCCAGGCAGTGAGGTGTCCACCGGGTTTCACCTTCGAAGCGAGTGATTCAAACCCGCGTTTGGGATCCGGAAGGTGATGAAGTACGCCAACTGAAAACGCGTAGTCGAAAACTCGGGCGAGCGGCAACTGAAAAATGTCAGCCTGGACGATGTGAACGTTCGGCAGATTGCGCGTAGCACTAAAAGCGGTCTCAACTGCTTCACTAAGATCTATACCAACAACATCGTGCGCCCCCCA
>QHXL01000248.1 GCA_003222935.1 Acidobacteriota bacterium | reverse complement strand
CATGAGTAAGACTAAACTCCCTGGATCGCTCTCCCTTGTTTTGCTTCTTATCGCTGTCGCGATCATTGCCGGCTGCAACGGCAAGACGCCCGAAACGACGGCAAGCTTCACGCCTGAGATTCAGCCGCTGCCACCAATGTTGACAACCTACGAACCGATGTCGATACCTCCTGACAACCCAATGACGCCGGAAAAGGTCGCACTGGGCCGTCAGTTATTTTTCGATGAGCGCTTGAGTGTTGATGGTACGAAGTCTTGTTACTCATGCCACGTTTGTGAGCATGGTCTAACTGATGGGTTGCCAAAAGCTATCGGAGCCGGAAACAAGACCCTCACCCGCAGCAGTCCGACACTTTGGAATATTGGGTATCACAAGGAATTTTATTGGGACGGTCGGAGCGCTTCACTTGAGAAGCAGGCGTTGGCCGCATGGACCGGCGCAAATATGGGTGCAAAAGCCGAGGAGATCGTGGTCAAGCTGAATTCGCTCCAGGGTTACAAAGCGCAGTTTCAGAAAGTGTTCCAGAGCGACGCAACACCCGACAACGTGGTGAAAGCTATCGCAGCATACGAGCGGACGATCATCAGTGGCGATACTGCCTGGGATCGTTACAAAGCGGGTGATCAGTCAGCAATTAGTCAGAGCGCCTTCCGTGGTTCGAATATCTTTATCGCGATCAAGTGCAACAACTGTCACGACGGAGTCTTGTTCACCGATCAGCAGTATCACAATATTGGGATTGGCATGGATGCGAAGGAACCTGATCCCGGTCGTTTCAAAGTCACTAACAAACCAGAAGACACCGGAGCTTTCAAAACACCAACGCTTCGAGATATCGCCAACTCCGCTCCGTACTTTCACGACGGCAGCGCTAAGACACTTGAAGAGGCGATTGACCTGATGCTGTCAGGCGGGAAACCGAACCCACACCTTGATAAGAAAAATCTTCAACCTCAAAAGCTCGCGCCGGAGATGCGCGAAGATCTGTTGAGCTTCTTAAAGTCGCTGTCAGTGGATTGCCAGCTCAAGAAGCCGGCGCTACCGCAAAACTAAGGACCATCCGCAGATCACGCCGATTACACAGATTCAATTTTCAATCAGTAAAGTTCTAACTGCTTGTTTTGAATCTGTGGAATCGGCGTAATCTGTGGATAATTCCTTCCTAGGCCTGAGCTGACTTCGATCCAATACTACCCTTCAGTCTCTTCTCAATTTCGGTCCAATTGATATTCGAGAAGAATGCTTCGATGTATTTCGGACGCTCGGCGGGCTTGTAGTCCAGGAGAAACGCGTGCTCCCAAACATCCATCACCAGAATAGGATTGAAGCCGGCGACGTTACCTGTTTCGTGCAACGTGATCCAATGATTAGAGAGCCGACCATTTGCCGGGTTTTGATTGCAGATGGCCCAACCCACACCACGCATCTTTCCAATTCCTACGAAATCAGTTTTCCAAATGTCGTAACTGCCGAAAGTGGATTCCGCGGCTTTTATAAACTGAGAGTTCTTTTCCGGGTCACCGAGACCACCGCCTGACTGCAGATTGTCGAAGTAGTACTCATGAAGGACCATACCGTTGTACTCAAACCCGAGTCGTCGCGTCAGTTCGGAATAGGCGGGCATCTCTTCCTGATCGACGTTGCCGTCCTGGATGAAGGAAGTGATCTTGTCTGTCAGGTTGTTTGTTTCTTTTACGTAACCTTCGTACAGCTTGAAGTGCACCTCCAGCGTTTGGTCTGAGATTCCTTTTAGGCCACTTAGATTAAACTGTCGCGCTTTATAAGAATTGATAGAACTCATAGGTAAAACCTCCGATGGTTCCTAAACCAAGTGTTTTATGACGGGGGCCAACCCGAATATTGCGCGAGTGTGTGACGGATCCGTGGAGAGGCTGATGATTTAGTGTTGCGTGGCGAAGACGACCGGCCTGCGCCAGTCTCTCTCGTTAGATAGCATTCGATGTTTGATTGTTCGGCAGAGACAATTCCATCATGGGATGTGTGGAGGGAGGAGAAGGCGGCAGGGCATACTTGCCTAGATGAAGTTTCGAACTCGTTTCTTCTTGTCGTTGGTCAATATCACCAACCACCATAACTGCCAGGATCGCCGCGAAGATTGACAGCGCGTCGGCGACGACGCTTACGACTATTAGCGTTGACAGTGAGACGGCCTCGCTACCATTAATTTTCCGAAAACCATTTCCAACGAAGTTAGCGACCAACCAAAAAAACCACCAAAGCGGAAACCAGGAGGGAACCGAACTTGGGCCCAATGCTGCCTCGTTCTCCGGAACGCTCTTTTGCCAAAGCTCCTTAATTATTTGATAAGGAATAATCAAGTTCGCGAAAGGAATAAAAAAACTCCCGACTGCCATTCCCAAAGAGTAGCGTGAAGAATAGCCAAACGAAGCTAAGTTTCGATACGAGCGGTAAAGCCAAATGAGGAATGTAACAATCGTCGATAAGTGGACAAGTAAGCGGCTAAGCTCCAGCAACCCAACAGCGAACCGTACGGGGTTGCCACCAAGCTCTTCAAACTCTGGAAGAGTTGAAATCTGAGTCAATAGCCCTGTTAAAACCAAAGAAAGTCCGCTGACGATTCCACCTGCAATGAGCAGGATCTTTACGATACGAGCCATTGCATGGGCAGATGAATACTTAGAATTTGAAGAGGTATTCATTGAGGATGTTAGAGAACTTGTGAGAGAGAAAACAAAAGGCAAGTCTCCCGAGAAAGGTTCAGGAGACTTGCCTCAGGTGCTGATTATTTACCGAACATTACCCAATCGCCGTGAGATGTTCCCATGAAGAGAAGCATCGGTAACGATAACCATGCGTTTGTCCTTGAAGCGATGAACGCCTGACGGGCGAGCTCGGGTGGAGCAGCTGGACCAGTTCCAGCGGTTGCCGCCAGGATGCGTTTGTTGTTTGGCCAGATGATGCCCCAAACGTTGAGCAGCATCAGGATGCCATACGCGCCACCAAGCCCAATCGAATAGGTCTTATTGCTTGCATAGCTTTCGGTGCCGACAGTCAGCATACCAGTAAAGAACCTCAGCATGGCCCAACTAAAGAACAGGATCAATATTGCGATCACGATCGCATAAATACGTCCGTCTTTGATAATTCCCGGCACCTTTTTGATGATTAGAAATTCAAACAGGAAAAGAACAACCGGGTACGTCAACCAGGCGAGGATCACGAACCCTAGATTGATGTTTCCACCACCGAGGGTGTTGGCGTTGTTGACGTCGGCCTTGAGGATAAACATCGCAAAATAAGCGAGACCTGCAAGTACCGTGACTACCGCACCCCAGCGGAAGTACCAGAGCGCGCGCCCGAGTAGATCTGGATTTACCTTCTTCTTCGTTTCTGCATCGAGTCCTTTTTGTACCGGCACATTAACGAGGTTGAAAAAATAGAGCATGCCGATCCATGTGATGCCGGCGAGAAAGTGAAACCATCTGAACCCGATTCGTAAAATTGCTTCACGGTCCGGCGAGTGAAAGAATTCCTGAAACATAGCCAGACTGACGGGGAGATGAACAGTTGACTCGATTAGCATAGGTCCTCCGAGATGTGGGATGACAATTTCGTAACTTAACTTAATGTTCGAGCGTCGCGACAGAATTGCCGCTAATTGTTTGGATTACGCCGCGAAGATTACACCCAGAAGACAGGTCGGTGCAATCTGTATGTCCGATCCGAATGTCCGATATGCGCCCGTCTTGTCGTGACCAACGCTACGAAGCCACCTGGCATGCTCTTTCTGATCTCAACGACAATCTAAAGATTATCGGACATTAATCCAATGGTCTTGGGCCAGCGTCCATGCCGCGAACGCTCACTTGATTGACGACGCGTACTTTTAAGTCGTCCTTAACGTGAATCTGGCAGGAGAGGCGAACGTTGTCCGCAAGCTCCGATTCGACAGCAAGTCGGTTGCGTTCAAGTTCTCCTATTTCACCTGGATCACCATCGAGCACCTCGACTCGACAAGTTGTACAGCGGGCGTTTCCACCGCATCGATGAAGAATGTCTATACCAGCATCCTCGAGTGCGAGTACGAGTTTTTTGCCTTCCGGCGCCTCGGTATCAACTACACCTGTAGCTGTTTCTGCCTGGATCTTGGCCATCAGTGTTCACTCCGATTATGTTTGTTTGAGAGCGGAATGAATGTGACACAACCGAAGCCAGATATCAAATTTCAGATGTCCGATATGCTTTAGCTTGTCGTGACGATCAAAGGAAGCTCCTAAAGAGCAACGCGACAAGCTAAAGCATATCGGACATCTGAGATCTGAGATCTTTTTGCATGAATCGGGCGCCGGCGACGGGGTTGTCGTAATAAGGACTGATGTCTCGGAAACCGAATGCTTCATAGAGTGCGATGGCGGAGTCCATCTTGCCCGGAATCGTGTCCAGACACATTCGCTTGTAACCGATCGAACGAGCTTCATCGATTATCTTGACCACGAGAGCTTTTCCAAGTCCCATTCCGCGAAAGCCGGGCCGCAGAAAGAGTCTCTTCATTTCGCAGGTATCTGAATCGTGGTTGCGCAGGGCAATGCATCCGGCGAGGTGTTTATCGACATACGCCAGTAGCAGCCGACCGCCTGGTGGTGAGTACTTTCCAGGCAAGTCAGCTAACTCCTGGTCAAAGTTTTGAAAACAGAGACTGAAGCCGAGACTCTCGGCATACTCCTCAAAGAGCCGATGGGCTGCAGCAATCTCGTCGACGGTTTGAGCGTGAACAAAAGTTAGTTTGTCGCTCATCTAGATCTCCATAAAACTGCGGTGCGCGAATCCAGGCCTAAAAACCACTGAATCCGCGCACCGCGCCGTTAAACTAAAATTGTCGCCTACTGATTAGGCGTTGAACGAGGAACCGCAGCCGCAGCTACCAGTCGAATTTGGATTCTGGAAAGTGAATCCCGAACCCATCACACCGGTTACGTAGTCGATTTCCACGCCGTTGAGATATTGACCGCTGAACATGTCGACAAAAAGTCGGATGCCTCGCTGGTCGAGAATGAAATCGCCTTCACGCGATTGCTCTTCAATATTCAAGCTGTACTGAAACCCGGAGCAGCCACCCGGCACGACTCGAACTCGGAGTCCCGATGTTTCCGGTAGGCCTTCTTCGCTGGCCATAAACTTCTTGATTTCCACCGCCGCTGACTCGGTGACGTTCAAGGTCACTGTTGGAGCATTGGTGGGGATGCTGGGTGCACCGGTTTCTGCGGTATGTGCTGACATTATTTATTCCTACCTCATTCTTTCTAAAATCAATTGGCGATTTGCGATTGCCAATTGCCAATTTGAAAATACAGTCAACCTTAAGATGTCGGAAGCCAAATAAGTCAATTGCTTCACACAAATTAGCAATCGGCAATTGGAAATTGGCAATCGTCTCTGAAACCAAAGGCCGACCCCATCTTATTGTCCTTTGCCTAAAACGACAAGTTCAGGTTTCATCGCCTCAATTGAAATCTGGCGCGCAATTTCCTCGGCTACGTGCTTAAAGGCCTTTGCCTGAGGGGAATCGGGCTGGCTTACCACTACGGGTACACCTTTATCGCCGCCTTCTCGTACCTCTATTCCCAGGGGCACAGCGCCCAGGAAAGGCACATGATAAGCACTGGCGAGTTTTTCACCACCGCCTTCGCCGAAGATGTTGTAACGGTTTCCAGTATCTGGAGCGATGAAATAGCTCATGTTCTCCACGATCCCCAGAACCGGAATTGCCACTGTTTCGAACATTCGCAGCGCGCGTCGCACGTCGGCGATCGCAACGTCTTGCGGAGTGGTCACTAAAACGGCCCCTTGAACCGGAACAAGCTGGGCGAGCGATAGTTGCACGTCACCTGTTCCCGGAGGCATGTCGACAATCAAGTAGTCTAATTCGCCCCACTTCACGTCCGAAAGAAACTGCTTTACCAGTCCATGCAGGATTGGGCCGCGGACGATCATTGGTTTATCGCCCGGTTGCAGAAAAGCCATCGACATCAACTTGACGCCATACGCTTCTATGGGTACCAGCTGATTTCCCTCAACCTCGGGTCGCGCGTCGCTCGCTCCCAACATGATCGGAACGTTTGGTCCATAGACGTCGGCATCCATCAACCCCACGCGGGCTCCGTCCAGGGCAAGCGAGACGGCCAGATTGACTGCGACTGTCGATTTGCCGACACCGCCTTTGCCGGACGACACTGCTACGATGTTTCTAACACCGTCGATGACAACTTTTTCACCGAGTCCACGACCCTTGGGGACTTCGGCGTCCATCGTAACGTTCACCGAGGTAACGCCGGGAATCGACCCGACGATCTCCCGTGCGGCACTCTCCATCTCGGCCTTGACCGGGCAAGCGGGAGTTGTCAGCACAATGCGAAAAGAGACGTTGCCGCCATCGATTTGAAGGTCTTTGATGAAACCCAGAGTAACGATATCTTTGTGTAGATCGGGATCCTGGATTTGACGAAGACCATCGAGAATTACTTGTTCATTAAGTTGTGTCATAGGGGTTCTTGATTAGCTGGATTTGATGCAGGGAAGCGTAGCTGATCGAGAGAGACTTTGACAAACACACCAGTGAAGAGAGGCTCTCTGCTAAGGTTCGAATCAGACTAATATCCAAGTTCAAGCGGGGGCGCGCTCAGGACTACTCGGTAATATCACCAGTTCGTCGCTTGCTACCCTTCCCAACTTGCAATGAGCTAGTGTGTGGCGCTCTTTTCGACGTAAAGAATGATCGAAACACTCAAAGACCACTTTTTGAATCCACGCAATGTTGGCGAAGCCGATGAACCTCGGTTCACCGGGCGCGCTGGATCTTTTGTGTGTGGAGCGGCTGCGCGTTTGTCGGTTCAACTGGATGAATCGCACAATGTCACTGAAGCACGATTCAAAGCTGCCGGTTGTGAAGTTCTAATCGCATCACTTTCAATCTTAACTGAGCGCGTTCGTGGAAAAACTACGACTGACGCAGCGCTAATGGGTCAACATCCGGAGACGTTAGCGGTAGAACTATCCGTCGAAAAAGACAAAGTGCATTGTGTTCAGTTGGCTTGCGACGCGCTAGTTGCAGCCATTTGCGAGTACAGTGATGTCGCACGCAACGAATGGATTGGTGAGGAAGCTTTGATCTGCACTTGCTTCTTTGTTTCCGAACAAACCATCGAGCGCGAGATAAGAGACAAGGGGTTGACTACCGTTAGTGAGGTCACACGTGCATGTAATGCAGGCGGCGGCTGCGGATCGTGTCAGCCATTGATAGTTGAGCTGTTGGAAGCGAGTTGGGATTAGGGGACTTGGGTCTTGATGTCCGATGAACTTCAGTTTGTCGTCGTCAGCCTGGCGCCTCTTGGTATTAGCTTGAGTCGTTTTCATTTAAGGCGCGACAAACTAAAGTTCGTCGGACATTAAGACCAAAAGGCCAAACCCATGATCTACCTCGACAACAACGCCACCACCGCCGTCGCTCCCGAAGTGTACGAAGCGATGCAGCCTTACCTCAGTAAGTACTTTGGTAATCCTTCTTCTCCACACGCCCTCGGCCGGCACATGAAACATGCTGTCGAAGACGCGCGGATCGAAGTTGCTTCATTGATCGGGGCTGCCGACCCCAAAGAAATTGTCTTTACTTCGTGCGGTTCGGAGTCTGACAACTGGGCCATTCGCGGTGTGCTCGCTACTCGTCCCGACAAAAAACATGTCGTTACTACGCTCGTAGAACACGAGGCAGTTCGGAATGTTTGCCACCAACTCGAAAAGGAGGGTTACGACGTTACCTGGCTCGGTGTTGACGGCAATGGTGAACTCGACCTTGAAGAGCTGCGAAACGCGCTCCGTGCTGACACGGCTCTGGTATCAATCATGCTCGCGAACAACGAAACGGGTGTGTTGTTTCCAATGAGGGAGATTGGCCACATTGTTCGCGAGCGCTCGGGTGCTGTATTTCATGTCGATGGTGTTCAGGCCGTGGGAAAAGTCCCGATCGAGTTGAAGTCCTGCAACGTCGATCTTTTCGCGCTGTCGGGCCACAAACTGCATGCGCCACAGGGAGTCGGGGCGCTCTACGTTCGGAGTGGAGTTGAGCTGCCGTCGTTTATTCTCGGTGGCAAGCAGGAAGAGGGCCGGCGTGCCGGAACGTTAGCGGTTCCAAACATCGTTGGACTCGGTGCGGCGTGTAGCCTGGCTCGAATCGACGGCGATCATACCCTGATTGAATCGTTGCGAAATCAGTTGGAGGACGGGATTCTCGAAGGTATTTCGAACGCGCATCTGAATGGGATTGCTGATCGAACAAAGCGTTTGCCAAACACTTCGAGTATTTCATTTGAACATGTCGACGGCCAAAGTATCCTGGCCCATCTCGATGACAAAGGAATCTGTGTGTCGACTGGCTCAGCGTGTCACTCTTCGTCGCACACCGCTTCGCCTACACTGAAAGCTATGAATGTTCCTTACTCAATGGCTCAAGGCTCGATCAGATTTTCGGTCGGTCGCTACAACACTGAAGAAGAGATTGAAACGACTCTCGACGTTCTGCCTAAGATCATTAGCAAGCTAGTTGAAATGTCGCCGACCGCGAAGTAGCGAGTGGCACAGACTTCAATCTGTGGTTCTGTGCATTCGTGTTTGTTCGTGTGACTTCGTGGATCGTTGTTTTGCGGCGGAGACTTAAATCAGAGCTCCCTCAGTCGGTGGTTCTATCATTCCTCACACCGCCGCTTTCTCAAAAGACACAGACTGAAGTCTGTGCCACTTTCTTTCTGCTTTTGCGGCCTGAGCTTTGCTGTTAGAATTCTCGGCAGAAATAAAGTCGGGGATTTCCACTAGAATCCACTCCCTAGGTTCTCCGGAGCAAGCGTTTGATACCACAGCCCGTCGGGTCGTCGCGCAAAAATCCTCTAACGCTGTCATTCGCGTGGGGACTAATACCCACTCGGATTTTGAGATCTCTTAAAACTGAATGAGATAGTTTCACCCAAGTCGACAAAATCAAATTTGGAAAGGGTCTAATCGAAACCAAATGAGCACTGTTATCGAACCGCCCATAACTCCTGTTGAGAAACTCCACGAGGAAGTCGAGACTGTAACAATCCGGTTTGCCGGGGACTCCGGCGACGGTATGCAATTGACCGGCACCCAGTTCACCAACACATCTGCTGTTGTCGGTAACGATATTTCGACTTTGCCCGACTTCCCGGCTGAGATTCGCGCCCCTGCCGGCAGCTTGCCCGGCGTCAGCGGATTCCAGTTGAACTTCTCGAGTCAGGAGATCAAAACTCCCGGCGATCAACCCAATGTGCTCGTTGCAATGAATCCAGCAGCACTAAAGGTGAACCTTGCCGACCTCGAAGAAGGTGGCACGCTGATCGTCAACACCGACGGGTTCACTCCGGAAAATCTCAAGTACGCCAACTACGCTTCCAATCCTCTGGAAGACAATTCACTCGCCGGCTATCGGGTTCACAAACTGCCAATCTCGACGCTCAACATGAATGCGTTGAAAGGCAACGTCGAACTGTCGCGCAAAGAGATCGATCGTTCGAAAAACTTTTTCGCTCTCGGCGTTTTGTATTGGTTATATGACCGCCCGATGGAAACGACGCTGTCGTGGATACACGCCAAGTTTGCGAAGAGTCCGGAACTGGCAAAGGCGAACGAGATCGCTTTGAAGACCGGTTACAACTTTGCCGACACCACTGAAGTTTTCACTACACACTACACCGTCAAGAAAGCGAAGATTGCGCCTGGCAAGTATCGAAAGATGACTGGTAACGAAGCGACCGCGCTTGGTTTCATCGCCGCTTCGCAACTATCAGGTCGTCCGCTTTTTTATGGTTCGTATCCGATCACTCCGGCGTCGGACATTCTTCACGAGTTGTCGCGACACAAGAGTTTTGGAGTGAAGACGTTTCAGGCCGAAGACGAGATCGCGGCTGTGTGCGCAGCGATAGGCGCCAGCTTTGCCGGTCAGATTGGACTGACTGGTACGTCGGGTCCAGGTGTAGCCTTGAAGCAGGAAGCGATCGGGTTGGCGGTGATGACGGAGCTGCCGTTGATAATAGTTAACGTCCAACGTGGTGGACCATCAACCGGATTGCCGACGAAGACGGAACAGGCTGATTTGTTCCAGGCCGTTTGGGGTCGCAACGGTGAGTGCCCGGCGATCGTCGTAGCGCCCGCCACGCCTGCCGACTGTTTCCACATGGCGATCGAGGCCACACGCCTGGCGTTCAAATACATGTCGCCGGTGTTCTACTTATCGGACGGTTATCTCGCGAATGGCGCTGAGCCATGGGCGATACCCTCGATTGATTCGTTGCCCAAGATCGACGTCAAGTTTGCGACTGACCCGGCGACGTTCATGCCCTACTCGCGTGACGAGGAGACGTTGGCGCGGCCGTTCGCTTTACCGGGTACGCCGGGCCTCGAACATCGAATCGGCGGTATCGAAAAGCAACACATCAGCGGCAATGTTAACTACGATCCGGAAAACCATCACCTGATGGTCAAGCTGCGTCAGGAGAAAATTGACCGGGCAGCGAATGAGATTCCGCTCGTGGAAGTAATGGGTGAAAAGACCGGGAAGGTCCTGGTGCTTGGTTGGGGTTCGACCTATGGGTCGATCAGTTCAGCAGTTGAGAAGATGCAGCGCGAAGGCAAGAGCGTTTCGTCAGCGCACCTGCGTCACTTGAATCCTTTCCCGCGAAACCTCGGCGAAGTGCTGGCGGGGTTTGAAACTGTGATCATCCCGGAAATGAACCTGGGCCAACTGTGCACGATGATTCGAGCTAAGTACCTGGTGGATGCAGTTCCGTTCTCGAAGGTTAAGGGACGGCCGTTTCAGATCAGGGAGATCGTTCGGAAGGTCGAAGAGTATTTGTAGGTTCACTCTCTGCGAAACTCTGTGTCTCTGTGCCTCAGTGGTTCAACTAACTCAAGGCATCAAGAAACCACAGAGACAGGGAGACACAAAGGTACACAGAGAAAAAATCAGGAGCAAGAATGAGCACACAAGCTAACGGAAACGGTAGTAACGGAAATGGAAACAAGCCAATCGTTGAAGCTGTCTCTGCCGACAGCGAAGTTGGCTCCGCTGTCTCTGGACGCATTGCACCGCCCCCGGGTCAGTTGAAGAAAGCTGACTTTGTTTCTGATCAGGAAGTGCGCTGGTGTCCGGGTTGCGGCGACTACGCGATTCTCAACAACGTGCAGAAGGTGATGCCGGAGCTTGGCATTCCGCGCGAGAAGATCGTGTTTGTTTCGGGCATCGGATGCTCCTCGCGCTTTCCGTATTACATGAATACCTACGGCTTTCACAGTATTCATGGTCGCGCTCCCGCAGTCGCAACCGGAATCAAGTGCGCTAATCCGGACTTGAGTGTCTGGGTGATCACCGGCGATGGCGACGCGCTTTCAATTGGCGGCAATCACTTCATTCATGCCATTCGACGTAATCTGGACATCAACTACATCCTTTTCAATAACCGCATCTACGGTTTGACTAAAGGTCAGTACAGCCCGACTTCAGAGTTTGGCAAGAAGACGAAGTCCACGCCGTCTGGAACGATCGACTATCCGATCAATCCGCTGTCACTGGCGATAGCGAGTGAGTCGACGTTTGTTGCACGCTCGATCGACATCGACGTCAAGCACCTCGGTGTGATGGTCGACGCTGCTGCTAAGCACAAGGGCATCTCGTTCATCGAGGTCTATCAAAACTGCAACATCTTCAACGACCACGCGTTCGACTACTTCGCCGACCGTTCGGTGCGTTCGGACAAGGTGCTCTATCTCGAACACGGCAAACCCATGATCTTCGGAAAAGAAAAGAACATGGGTATTCGCATGAAGGGCGCTCACCCGGAAGTGGTGACTATTGGTGAAAATGGAATCACCGAAAACGATTTGCTGGTCCACGATATCTACCTGCAGGATCCGTCGGTCGCCTTCATGCTAGCGCGAATGGAGCAACCTGATTTTCCACAGCCTGTGGGAATCTTCCGCGCTGTCGAGCGGCCGACATACGAAGCAATGCTGGTCGATCAGATTGATGCATCAATTGCGAAGTCAGGTCCGGGAAGTCTTGAGCAGTTGCTAAATAGCGGAGAGACCTGGGTCGTTGAATAGTTGAAGTAAATGACCAAGGGAGGACCGGATTCGTCCCCACCTTTCCTGACATACTCGTGTTATATGTTCCTACGCCCCCGGATGTTGTCGAGCGAATGTTGCAGCTCGCAAACACCGGGGGCGATGATTTGTATGGAGTAGCACAGACTTCAGTCTGTGTTTGTTTTTGAATCCAAACAGTCAGATATGCAATGCCGGCACAGACTGAAGTCTGTGCTACTCGAAACCCTCGCGGCGGGTCGTCCGTAGTACACACCCGGATTGATTTCTAAACTTCTCAACTCTTCATGCGTTTTCCAGCAAGAATCCCTTCGGAGTCAAACATGATTAAGCTGAATCGATTTACCCGGTCAATTTCTGCACTTCTCTTAGTTGTAGCCATCTTTTGTTCGTCACTGAGTCTTTCAGCGCAGGCTCAAAGAACGGCAGCCACCAAGCCGCAAGCGGCACCTCAAGAGTTTAGTTGTCAGCTCGCAGCTATCGAAAAGGCCATTGACGACAAACGGATAGAACTGGGAATACCCGGCTTATCACTCGTCATCGTCAAAGACGACCACATCATTTACATGAAGGGTCTTGGATATAAAGACTTCGAGAAAAAGATCCCGGTCACAGCTGACACTCTCTTTGCCATCGGCTCCGCTTCCAAAGCCTTCACTT
Source organism: Acidobacteriota bacterium (assembly GCA_003222935.1). Classification (GTDB taxonomy): domain Bacteria; phylum Acidobacteriota; class Blastocatellia; order Pyrinomonadales; family Pyrinomonadaceae; genus PSRF01. The sequence goes on along the minus strand of QHXL01000248.1, from coordinate 2,245 downwards.
CAATGTTGGCATTGATGGGTACTGACGAAGGAAAACTATCGCTCGAGGATTCACCGAAGAAGTTTTTACCCTACTTCAAACTCAGTGATCCGGACGCGGACGCGAAAATAACGTTTCGCGACCTGCTATCCCATCGCTCCGGACTGAATCGTACCGATCTTGCGATGGTTACCGGAGTCTTGAATCGGCAGGAACTCATCCAGGTTGCGGCGATGGCGAAACCAACAGCGAAGCTCGGTGAGAAGTTTCAATATCAGAACATCATGTACGCAGCGGCTGGTGAGGCAGTGGCGCGCGCCGAGAATTCGACCTGGGACACACTCATCGAAACGAAAATTTTCAAACCGCTCGGGATGAAAGCAAGCAATACAACAGTTGTAGCAATGCAGAAGTCGCGCGACTTTTCTTTTGGGTACGAATACAACTCAACAACCAAGGTAACGCGCAGATTGCCACAACGGGAGATTTCCTACGCGGCACCCGCCGGCGCCATTAACTCGAACGCACGCGACATGGTCCAATGGCTGCGATTCATGTTGTCTGGCGGAACAGTGAACGGTAAGCGTCTTATTTCCGAGAAAGCCTTTACTGAATCCATATCGAAGCAGATGAATGTCGCCGGTTCGATTGATTACGGTCTGGGTTGGTTCCTTCGCCAATGGAACAAACACAAAGTCGTCGATCACGGTGGAAATATCGACGGCTTTAATTCACAGGTTGCGTTTATGCCTGATCAAAAACTCGGCTTCGCCTTGTTGACGAATGTTACCGCCTCCTCGCTCGGACCTTTTGCTACAAACACTATCTGGCAAAACCTGGTAAATGATCCAAACCTAAAAGAGGAAAAGGTCGCTGGACCAGCATCTGATCCAAAACTGGAAGCCGGAAATTATCGACTTGCGTCTGCGGGCGTCAGCTTTGAAGTAACATTCAAGGACAACAAACTAACCCTGTTCGTCCCTGGTCAATCTCCATATCCGCTAGAGAATCTTGGTGGTCGTCGTTACAAACTTGCTGACCCTGCGCCTGCCGGTTTCTACGCGACGTTTCGTCCCATCAAGGGCAAAGAGAGCGAGACGGAGATGTTTCTCGAACAGCCCCAGGGCAACCTGATTTTGCCGAAGGTAATGGCGACGGAGAGCACTGCTACAACTTCCGCGGCGGGCGACTCGCTTTCTATAGTTGTCGGCTCGTACGAAAATGAATCTTCGAAACAAGTAATCGAGATTGGCATGCGAGAAGGAAAGGTCTCGTTGCTGGTTCCAGGTCAGCCTCCATATCCACTTACCGAGAGTGAGAAAAATAAACTCCGCAGTCCTGGTCTCCCTGAAACGTACTGGATTGAAGTAGTGCGTGACGGTGCGGACAAAGTTTCCGGCATTGTGCTGAATCAACCTGAAGGTCGTTTTTCATTCCGCCGAGTTCCGAGCAATCTGATCTCAGCTGATGAACTACTTACAAAGATGATCGCTGCTTATGGGGGTGAGGAAGCACTTCGGAAACATAAATCGTCCGTTACTACTGTTGCGATCGATTTTGAAAATCAGGGCGTAAAGGCTGAAGGTCAAATCACGGCCCGAGCTCCTAATTCGGCCTTAAGCGATATTCGGTTGATGGCGCTTGGCAAACAGATTGCGACTTCGACGAGTTACTTCGACGGCAACACAGGAGGTGAAGTGGTCAGTTTCGCCCCGGAGGAAACTTACACCGGCAAACGACTCGATGATGTTCGCACTGCTTCTGATTTCTACGACGTGCTCAACTGGAAGAAAAACTACAAGTCGATCGTGGTGAAACGTAAGGCGAAGATCGGCGATGAAGAGGTTTACATTGTCGAGAGGAAGAGCGAGAAAGGAACGCCCGTAACCGACTACGTGTCGACTAAAACATTTCTCGTCTTGAAGCGCGAAAGCGTTATTGCGAGTGAGACGTCTGGAGTTGAGCTGCCGGAGACCCAAATGTTCAGTGACTATCGAATGGTTGATGGCGTCATGGTTCCTTACAAGCTGGTGTCGAGCAACGTGGCTTATGGAAACATCGTTATGATTGTGAAAGACATGAAGTGGGACGTAGCTATACCTGATTCCGCATTTCAGAAACCGCCCGTTAAGAAGTAGGCAGTGGTCAGGGGCAGCGGCAGTCGGCAGGAGCAGTAGGCAGGAGCAGTAGGCAGGAGCAGTAGGCAGGAGCAGTAGGCAGGAGCAGTAGGCAGGAGCAGTCGGCAGGAGCAGTAGGCAGGAGCAGT
>QHXL01000177.1:5509-9791 GCA_003222935.1 Acidobacteriota bacterium | reverse complement strand
CTTTTGCTCTGCATGGGACAGACTGGTTCATGTGGCAAAAGCCCAACTAAGAAGACTTCACCCGCAACCAATAAATCTGCGCAGTCGAACGCGCCGAACTCAACGCCGTCCCCTCTGATCTCAATATCCACGGAGGACGATCAGAATATGAATAGGAACAAAGCCCAAACCATCAATCCCAGTTCGAAAACTGAATGGGGCGGCGATCACGTTCGACTTGTTATGAGCGACGGCGGCGCCGATCTTGAATTTGATTGTGCACATGGAGAAATCACAGAGCCCTTAGTTGCAAATAGTGAAGGGAACTTTAATGTCCATGGAACCTTTACTCGCGAAGCTGGACCAGTTCTTTCCACTGGAGGGCCAGCGCCTCGTCCGGTAAGTTACGTGGGCCAAATTGTTAACGACAAGATGAGTTTCAAGATCCAGCTAACCGACCCCGACCAAACAACTGAAACCTTTAATCTCACTCGCGGCGGTTCTGGTCGTCTCTGGAAATGTCGTTAGTCCGAAAAAATGTCCGATAAACTTCAGTTTGTCGTGATGTTAGCTAGCAGGCCTCTAGTCGAAAGCGACAAACTGAAATTTATCGGACATCAAGGTGCAACGAAAACTTAAGTTTTGACAAGAACTTCACTCAACCCGTACTCTACTTGTGTCGATAGTAAATCAAGGTCAGCCCTTCTGATTAGGAAGCTAGCGATGGAATTAATTTTCGTCCTAGCCCTCTGTCCCAGAACTTCCCTTCAAGTTGGCTAAGGCATCTTTACGCAGGTGAAGCTGTGAGCTGTAGTGCGATTGTGCTCTACAACTTTTAAGGACCCGTCTATCCAAAGGAACAAAAATGAGACTTCGTTTTCCCCGAACCCGGTTCGGACGCTTATCCGTCCGTTTAAATATCGTATTTCTTATCTGTTTGATCGCTGTTAGTGCGATTGCTCTTAAATCTTTTGCACAGAAACGCACGGCTGTTCGTGTTACACCCGGCTCGAGCACGACTCCAACAAAAACTCCCCGCAAGAGCGAGAGGGAACGCGAACGAGAACGCGCCAGAAATCGACAAGGCTCTGGCACCCTTCAACAAGAGAAGCCGACCTATACGCCCGTAAGCGCGACTCAGGAAACAAATGGCAACGCTTCGGTCGGATCAGTCGCCGTTCAGCGAACCACCGAAGAGATCAATGAAGCTCAACGCATTACACCAACAGTCGAACGAGAAGAACGTCTCGTTCCTGAACGTGAGTATCCTGATCGCCACGGTCTTCCTTCAGATCCGAATGCGCCGGCAGTTTCAAGCATGCCGTCAATAGAAGTACCGGTTCGGAAACCAGCCAAAGGGAAACTCAGTACCACAATTGTCAGAACTGGTGAAATATCACCGAGCGCTCCGCAGACCGTGAGTACTCCGAATTTCACAGCGGCAACGTTGGCTGATACTGGCGCCTTTCCACCAGATACGATGGGTGCCATAGGACCAACGCAATTTTTCGCTTTTCTAAATGGTCGACTACGAACCTTTAATAAAACAACCGGAGTAGCCGACGCTGTTGTCAATGTAGATTCCGATGTCTTCTTCGCTTCGGAGATGTCTCCTTTTCCAGGGGGCGGTCTTAATTTCACCAGCGACCCGCAAATTCGCTACGATCGAATTACTCGTCGTTGGATACTCTGCATCATCGACGTTCCGAGCACCTCCAACTCGAGCATTGGTGACCTTCCCAATCGTGTTTTGATTGCAGTCTCGGACGCTGCCAGCAACGGTGTGATTTCGGGCGGCACCGTTTGGAGTTTTTACTTCATTCAGCAGGATACCCTGGGTTCTATACCTTCAACTGGTGAGTTTCTGGATTACGAATCACTGGGTATCGACGAGGATGCGTTGTACATCGGCGGCAATATGTTTGGCGCAGTTTCCTCAAGTTTCCTCGGTTGCTCAGTTTTCGTAGTGCAAAAAAGTTCAATATTGAGCGGTGGACCAATTGTGACTACCGCCTTTCGCGGTGTTGTGGCAAGTGCCGCCGCCGAAGGCCCGTTTTCACCACGTGGCGTCGATAATTATGCAACTGGTACAAATGAAGGTTACTTCATAGGTGTCAGCAACGCAGCGTTCTCCAGGTTGGTGGTGCGACGAATTACCAATCCCGGTAGCGCCAGTCCGACGATCTCTGCGAACATTTTATTAACTGTCCCAGCCACAACCAATTCTGAATCTGTTCCGCACCTCGGAAACTCAATCCCAGGCAACGGTCGTCTCGATGCGCTGGATGATCGACTTTTTGCTGCTCACATCCGAAACGGCAAACTGTGGACGGCGCACAATATTGAGGTGAACTCGTCTGGAGTGGCCTCGAGCTCTGGAAATCGTGACGCTGTGAGGTGGTACGAGCTTAATGGAATTCGCAGTACCGATCTAGCTGGTGTTCCGGCAATAGTCCAGTCCGGCACAATTTTCGACAACGCAGCTGTGAACCCTCGCTACCATTTCATACCCACAGTTGGTATCTCAGGTCAGGGACACGCTGCATTTGGGTTTAGCGTCGCAGGTCTTGCGGATCGAATTAATGCGGGTACGAACGGTCGTTTGAGAACAGACACTCTCGGCACTACAGGAGCGGTTCAACTCTACACTGCGAGTTCGACTGCTTATAACCCTCCAGCAGATCCCGGTCCACCAAGACGTTGGGGAGATTACTCGTTCGTCTCAGTCGATCCGAAAGACGATATGACGATGTGGACCATTCAGGAGTTTTGCAATGGCACCAATACCTATGGAACACAAGTGGTGCGATTGCTAGCTCCACCTCCGGCGACACCTGCTACTTCAAGTGTTCCTGCCATTCTTGCGGGTGCGCCATCGACCAACATTACCGTTACCGGCACAAGCGTCTCCGGTTCAGAGTTTTATGATCCAGGCGCCGATATCGCAGGAGCGGAACCCTTCAATCATATTGCCGCAAGTGTTTCGGGAGGAGTCACTGTTAACAGCGTGACGTACACCGACCCGACGCATGTAATCCTTAACGTCTCGACGGTCGGCGCTACAGCTGGCGCAAAAGACGTTACGATCACGAACCCCGACGGCCAGAGCATGCTTGGAGTTGGGCTCTTCTCGGTTGTCGTTCCGGCTCCGAGTCCGATCATTATCAGTGAATTTCGACTTAGAGGCCCGTCTGGTCCTGGTGACGAGTTTGTCGAACTCTACAATAATAGTGGAGCCAGTCACACCGTCGCCGGTGGAGGCACAGGGTACGCTGTAGTTGCATCAGACGGTACTGCGCGTTGCGTTATCCCGAACGGAACAGTGATTCCAAATCGGGGTCACTACCTCTGTACTAACAGCGTCGAGTATTCGCTTTCAAGCAATGCTACCGGAGATGCGACTTTCACGACAGACATACCTGATAACGCCGGCATAGCAATCTTCCCGACGTCCATCGCCGTTGACTTTACCCTCGCGAATCGAATGGATGCAGTCGGTTCAACGAGTGAAGTAAACACGCTCTACAAGGAAGGTTCGGGCTATCCAGCGATTACTCCATTCTTGATTGACTACTCCTTCCGACGCGACGATTGTGGCAAGCAAGGATCAATAACGACGCTAGGTGCATGCCTATCCGGTGGAGCTGCAATCGATACTAACAACAATGCATCCGACTTCTACTTTGTAGATACCAACGGTACGAGCGCAGGAGCTGGTCAAAGGTTAGGGAGCCCGGGACCTGAGAATCTGGCAAGCCCCATCCAGCGCAACTCGACCTTCAGCACCCTACTGGTCGATGCGACCGTTTCGGCCGCGAATCCACCCAATCGAGTCAGGGATTTCACATCTGATCCACCAAACAACTCGACGTTTGGCACGATCGAATTCAGACGCCGTGTTGTTAATAACACTGGCGGCAATGTGACTCGTCTGCGGTTCCGAATCATTGACTTCACTACCTTCCCCGCTCCGAGTGGGTTTGCGGATCTGAGGAGTAGAACGTCCACACTCGTGGTCGTTGCTGGTGTCAATGATGCGGCAACATGTTTAGGGTCGAACGGGGTTGCAACAACACCCTGCACAATCAACATTCAGGGAACAACACTTGAGCAACCGCCAGCACAACCCAACGGTGGCGCTTTTGGTTCAACCTATTCAGCCGGAACAATCACGCTGGGTACACCGTTGGCAAATGGCGCATCCATCAACCTGCGGTTCTTGACGGGTATTCAACAAACAGGGACCTTTAAGTTCTTCATAAATGTTGAAGCACTTCCATAGCTTCAACGGAAATAGAAGTTC
>QHXL01000177.1:3503-5453 GCA_003222935.1 Acidobacteriota bacterium | reverse complement strand
TCGTCTTCCAGGTGGAAATCTCGTAGGATCGTACGCATGACAAATCTAAGCGATCCGCAGCTGACGGCAATCGATCGATTTCGCGAGCTTCACACTTCGGGATGTTTCCTGCTACCGAATCCATTCGATATAGGAACCGCGATTTATCTTCATCGACTTGGCTTTGAGGCACTGGCAACATCATCGGCAGGTTTTGCGTTCACGCGCGGTTTACCTGACGAGGTTGACGCAATTCCAGTTGACTTGATGCTCCAACACATTCGCGAGCTTGTTGAAGCGACACCATTACCGGTCAATGCCGATTTTCAAAACGGCTATGCAGACAAACCTGACGACGTGGCAGAAAACGTAAAGCGCTGTGTCGCTACCGGGGTTGCAGGACTATCGATTGAAGATAACTCGGGTAGTCGGGAAGAACCGCTTTACGATGAGGTCCAGGCTGTTGAGAGAATTAAAGCGGCGCGTAAGGCAATTGATGAGTCGGGTCGCAAGGTAGTCTTAACTGCTAGATGTGAAGCCTGGTTGGTGGGCCATCCGAATCCATTTGAGGTTGCGGTCAAACGTTTGGTGGCGTTTGCCGAGGCTGGGGCCGACTGCCTTTACGCGCCTGGAGTAACGGATTGGGGAGAGATTTCGGCGATAGTTCAATCCGTGGCGCCAAAGCCGGTCAACGTCCTGGTTTCTCGACCTGATCCTGATCTCAGCCTGGCGCGTTTGAGCCAGTTGGGTGTGCGAAGAATTTCAGTTGGCTCCGCTTTATCGCGAGTCGCCTGGGCAGCATTCATTCATTCGGCACAGCAAATCATAGACACTGGAGAGTTTGATTCATTTGCTGATCTGGCTTCATTTGCCGAACTGAACAACACCTTTCGAAACCGCAGTTGAAGCTTGTTTTGATTTTCCCATTTCTCCGTAGAATGCGTAGTCAGCATTTTTGCCTTTGACTACAAGCCGCCATGCCTTGAAGTCTTCAGAGTTGTCGCAGCTATTACCACGTCCCTGGAGAATGAGCGAGTAACGGGTTCCTGCAAACATTCCCGGTTTAAAAATACCTGTGCCAGTGAAACGACCTTCAAACCGCCATTCTTTGTAAAGCAATGGACCACCACCGGGAGCCTGTTGCCTGTCATGAATATCTGCTTTGAACATTTCCATCCTTAACGGTAGCGGTAAACTAATAATTCCCGAGTTGGAGCCATCACGAAATATCAGCTTCCACATGTTGTTAACGAGTGAACCGGTAAGAGCATAAGTATCTGTGGGCTTGGAGATGCCTTTGGAAACGTCTTCGATGTCAAATTCGCTGGTAAACAGAAACGCCTTATCGCCGAACCGCATTTCTTTCATCAGATCGACCTGGAAGCTTTCGATTCGGTCGAGGCCACGATAGTACTCACCTTCATTTGAGCAGCAAGCACACGCCAGAACGGAAGCGGGAACAAGCAATAACAGTAAGAACGAGACAAACAGCAAAGCCTTCATTGAGGATTCTCCTGAGTGATGAACTTTGATCTTGAGCTTTGTATTTTGTTCGAACCAAAGTGATCGTTGCTGCTGGGACCGCAGGCGTCCTCGCCTGCCTGTCTTGGCCACCCAGTATTTGGAGTCGATAGGGGGCAGGCGGGGACGCCTGCGGTCCCAGCAGCAGCGGCGATCACTTGAGGTGTCACTAAAGGGTTACTCTAACTAACCAACTTGACCAGTGCCGTGGCAATACTCATCCAGACACTTGTTCCAGCCATGAACAGGCGGAATGGCTGAAAAAGGATCAACAACGGGACGCCCCAAAGGAAGACAGGGTGAACGCGTTTGTGCTTGATCGTGTCGAACGCAACAAAGGCGAGCAGGCACAAATCAGTTAGTCCGAAGAATGCCAAGGGACCGCCATTCAGAATAAAGCTAAACGGTATTCGTGCGATGGCCGGTGTCATCAGATTGATAGCCGCCAGG
>QHXL01000177.1:0-3487 GCA_003222935.1 Acidobacteriota bacterium | reverse complement strand
TTGTGAATGTCCATGCGCCGGCGATAATAAAGAGCGAGTCCGATGAGGACAGCAAAGCTCAACATGTCGCCGATTGGAATGATGAGAAACTGAAGTGCCGGTGGGCCAGGTGAAGCGCCGCGCGCTGCGGCAACGATAGCCGTGACGACTCCGACCACAAAAACCAGGGCGGCCAGTACCGCACCGGCAATACCCAGACGTCGATGGACGCGCGTTCGCTTTGTTGCTACCAGAGCTATCTGAACGACGAAGAGGACCACCCACATCGTCATGACCAGACCATGAAGGTGGACGATGCGATTCGGTATTGCAGGTGTATCGAAGAAACCTTTTAGATAATAAGTGCGTGCGAAACCAGCAAGCACGATGAGGGGGCTTAAGATTGCTGCCCAGATGTAAAGTCGTCGGTCGTTAACTTGCGCGGGGGTAGATTGTCTAGTGACCAAGTGTATCCTCCATAGCGCGCATTATGTCCCAGAAAGACGAGTTTGTCGTTATGCCCGTTCAGCTCGCCGCCAGGATGAAAGGGATGAGCCCGGCGAGCCATAACGTTCGGCGACAATCTCAGCGATGATCGCCAGTGCGACCTCTTCAGGGCTGACAGCGCCGATGTCCAGGCCAATTGGCGCGTGGATGTTAGCGAGTTGTTCTTCTGACGCGCCAGCTTGTCTTAAACGGTCAATTACGATCGTCGTGCGTCGTTTGCTCCCAATCAGGCCGATGTAATCAGGCTGTACCGCCACAACTGCGCGCATGCACTCTTCGTCTTGAGCATGACCCCGCGTTACCACTGCAACGGCGATACCTTTCCCGCTCCCCACAACGTCGCGAACGGATTCGAGCCAGCTCCGGGCGACAATCAATTCAATCGACGTCTCGGGAAATCTTTCACGGGTAAGAAAATCAGCACGATCATCAATCAGTGAAGTTTGATACCCGAGAAAGCTGCCAAGTTTGGCTAGCGCGGCTCCAACGTGCCCTGCTCCGCATACAACCAAACGAGGCGCCGGAGCGATCCGCTCGAATAGGAGTCGCACATTATTTGAGGTTGATTCAGGTGCGAACTCGTTGACGGAAAAAGTCCTCGTTTGTTCGCGTGTCTTAGTGAAGTGCTTAACGTGCGCCGCAACTAACGAGTCTAATTCCACCTCGCCTAGACTTCCTGAGGTATTTCCTGCTTCATCGATCAGAAGCTTGGCGCCGATATTGGCGGTTCCAGCGACGACGGTAACCAGGACTGCAACGGTCCCAGTCTCGAGCAACTCACAAATCACTTTCGAAAGGTCTTGGGAAGGCGGTTGAACCCGGGTCTCATCCATGGGTATTTGAATTAAGGATTACTTCGAAGCGTAGGGCTTTGCCAGGCCTAACACGGCTGCGGCGCGTCGCACGAGCCAGAGTGGTCCAACCAGCAGGTACACCGGGTTCTTAAAAAACGCCGGCTGATTACCTTCGATAGCATGACCAACAAACTGAAGAATCCAGCCGATAACAAAAAGAGCCAACGCCCAGCGCCAGCTGAACAGGAAGAGTGGCAACGAGACGACGATTAACGGAATGCCAATGCTGTGTGTGAGCCGGTTTAATGGATGCTGATGTTTGGATTTGTAGTTTGAGAGGAAGTCTTGCTGCATAAGTGATTCCCTCAACCGATGACTTCGATGAAGATGTCCATCGTGCCGCCGCAAACCATGCCTTCTTCACTCGCCTCGTCCGCAGTGAGTGAAAAGTGTTTGAGCTCTGACTTTCCAGTTTGCATTGCTTCACGAGCGTCGGCCCATACTTCAGCCTCGATGCAGCCGCCACCGACCGTTCCGGCAACCTTGCCATTCTGAAAGAACAGCATCTTGGCGCCGCGGCGTTGCGGAGTGGATCCACGCGTGTGGGCCACGGTTGCGACTACTACTCGTTCCCCGTGGTCGTTCGCCGCGCTCAACATCTGATAGAGATCGTGCTGAGGGATGGTTGACATGATCTGAGTTTACTTTAGAAGGACGGAGTGGGGAAACGCTCTCTGTGCGTTGTTCTGTGTCCTCTGTGTCTCTGTGGTGCGATGGAGTACAAAAAATACGCCCACCACAGAGACACAGAGGACACAGAGAACGCACAGAGAAGTCAAACCAGGGCTCGAACCGCGTTGCGCATTAGATATTTTTGCTCGTCGATGGTAAGACATTCTTCAATGCCCGTTGAGATTGCGCCGCCCATAAATCCGCAAACCCTGTCGCATCGCGACTTTCGACTCTTCTGGATAGGAGCCTTTCTTTCAAACGTCGGAACGTGGATGCAGGCCGTCGCACAGGGCTGGTTAGTTCTGCAATTAACAAACTCCGCCTTTTGGCTCGGACTCGATGCCTTCATGGCGACCGCACCGGGATTTGTTCTGACATTGATTGGTGGCGTCTTTGCCGATCTGATTGATCGACGTCGCTTGCTGATCTACACGCAGGTCGTAGCGGGTCTCGCTGCGCTGGTGTTAGCAGTTTTAGTCGCAACGAATGTCGTTAACCGGTGGATGGTCCTTGGCTTCTCTTTTGTCACCGGGTGCTGCATGGCCCTGGCGAGTCCTTCGTATCTGGCGATGACCTACGACCTCGTGGGCCGTGAAGATCTTGCCAACGCCATTGCCATGAATTCCACTCAGTTTCAGTTATCGAGAGTTGTTGGTCCGGCATTGGCAGGCGTGGGATTCAAACTTTTTGGACTGGCCGGATGTTTTTTTGCGAATGGACTCTCGTTTGTTGCGGTGGTGGTCTCGTTATCAATGGTTCGTCCGTTGAATTCGCGTGAAAACGCAACGCGCAAAGTTAGCGATCGTCGTGCGCTTATCCGGGACATCGTCGCGGGCTTTCAATACGTAAAGAATCGACCGCGCGTCTCATCTCTTCTGCTGTTATCAGCGGTCAACAGTCTATTTGGCGCGCCTTACTTTACGCTGGTTCCGATTTATGCCCGCGACATCTTTCATCTTGGTGCGACTGGCCTCGCAGTCATGACGGGCACAGCAGGTGCGGGAGCGTTTTGCGGCGCCTTGCTGGTTGCTTATCTCGGTGACTTCAAGCGAAAAGGCTGGCTCGTATTATTCGGCTCCTTCCTGTTTGGCATTTGCGTGACGAACTTTGCGCTGAGCACGCGGTTGACACTCTCGCTAATATTCCTATTCGGACTTGGCTTTGCCATCGTAGTGTCAGTTGCTACCACTAACACTTTGCTTCAGAAGCTTGTGACTGACGAGATGCGAGGTCGCGTCATGAGCATGTTCATTCTTTCGTTCATGGGAACGATGCCAATTGGAAATATCCTGGCCGGGTGGGCATCCCACAGTTTCGGAACAGAACACACACTGGCCGTCGGTGGAATCATTGTGACGCTGGTTGCAATACTTGTGACGATCTTCAATCAGAGACTGCGACAGTTGTACTAGGGAATCGAGTGCGTGGTGCTTTGATTTGTTTTAGTCGACTTATAATCTCGTTGCCAACTCAGT
>QHXL01000176.1 GCA_003222935.1 Acidobacteriota bacterium | reverse complement strand
AGCGTCGTGCGGTCCATGCCTAGTGGTTTGAACAATAGATCGGTCATCGCGTCAGCATAAGGTTTACCCGAAAGGTCTTCGACCACCATCCCCGAAAGCCAGAAGCCCGCACTTGAATAGGAGTAAATCTCACCTGGTTCAGCGAAGAAGATCTCGTCTTTCCAGGAACGGACCATCTTTGCGAGCGCCTCATCGTCGTTTGAAATGACGGTTGCTCCGAAGTCGCGAATGCCGGCGGAGTTGCTCAACAGGGCGTTAGCTGTAAGTTGGCCTATGCGAGCGTCGAGTCCTTTGACACGACTTGCTATTGGTTCATTAAGTTTGATTTTGTTTTGGTCAGCCAACGCCACGATGGCCGCCGCCGTAAACATCTTCGTGGTAGATCCGAGGCGAAACAACATTTCGGATTGCATCGCCGCATTTGTTTCAACATTCGCGACCCCGAATGCTTTTTGATAGACAAGACGGTCACCCATCACAATCGCAATCACCGCCCCTGGAGTATTTCTTTCTTTGAGTTCAACCGGCACGAGTTTGTCCAGTTCGCTGAAATCGATGTCGTTAGTTGTCGGCTGCGCTGCACGCGTGCGTTCCGCGAGGTTTGGTGGAGTTGCTATGACAACGCAGAACAAAGAAAGGATTAGAGCTGAGACTGAGGTAAAGCGAAAGAGGTTTCTCATTCCGTTCTCCTTTTGAATGTCCGATATGCGTCTGTCTTGTCGTGACTCGGTTTAGTGCCGTCCAGGCTGTAATCGGAGTCACGACAAGACAGACGCAATATCGGACAGTTCACCTCGCATAAGTCGTGGGGCCAATCTTGATCAAGCACCAGCTAATACGCTGATAGCGGGCGATGAGTTTTTTAGATTTGTCTGCAAATTATTGTAGGGGCGTCCCTCCGCGGGCGCCCTTTCCTCGAATCTCGAATCGCAGAATTCAGAGGAGGGCACCCACGGAGGGACGCCCCTACATACTAGCAGTGACGATCTGCTGCAAACTCAGCTAGAATCCGACGCGTAGTCTAACAGCCCATTCAGACATCAACTTCGTAGCGCTGCCTCGATGAGTTCTCCTCTTCCCGCAGGTACAAAGCTCGGGCGATATGTGATTCGCTCCCTGGTTGGCACAGGTGGCATGGGTGAAGTCTACCTTGCTGACGACACGCTGCTGCGACGCCCCACCGCAATCAAACTGCTAATTGGAGACTTCACACAGAAAGAGGAGCGACTCCATCGCTTCGAACGCGAAGCCTACGCCGCTTCCAGCCTGAACCATCCAAACATTGTCACCATCTACGAGGTCGGTTCTGAAGATGGTCACCACTTCATTGCAACTGAGTTTGTTGATGGTTACTCGCTGCGACGCCAGGCGAGGATTTCGCCTTTAGACTTTCGGGAAGTAATTGACGTTGCTATCCAGGTCGCATCAGCGCTCACGGCGGCCCACGAAACGGGAATTATCCATCGCGACATTAAGCCCGAGAACATCATGTTGCGGAAGGATGGTTACGTAAAGGTACTCGATTTCGGTCTCGCTAAACTCACCGATGAAGCCTGGCACTCCGACGCTGATGCTGAGGCCGCGACCCAGCTCATGATCAAAACTGAGCCTGGCCGGGTTATGGGCACTATCGATTACATGTCGCCGGAACAGGCTCGCGGACGAGAAGTTGATCCACGCTCGGACATTTTTAGTTTGGGAGTTGTGTTGTATGAACTCGTAGCTGGCGTCAAACCGTTTTGCGGCGACACAAAGAGCGACGTTCTGGCAGCGGTGTTGACGGCTGATGCAAAACCACTGGTCGAGTTAATTCCAAACGTTTCAGCCGAGTTGAATCGAATCGTAAACAAGTGTCTGCGCAAAAATCGCGAAGAACGCTATCAATCAACTAAAGAACTCCTGGTCGATTTGAAGAATCTCAAACAGGAGTTGGAGTTTGAGGCCAAGTTAGGACTATCACAGCCAAAAGCAACAGTGCGACCGAAGACTACAAAGTCACCAGTCACTCGTCCATCTGAATTATATCCATCAACCATTAGCGAACTATTCATCAAGGAGGCCAAGACACATCCACGTCGAACAGTACTCCTTCTATCAATAATTGGTGTGGGCCTGCTTGTTGGTGGAATTGCAATCTATAAGCTGGTGAAACTTGCCTGGAGAACGGATTCTTTCCAGAACATGCGCCTGGCGAAATTGACGTCGACGGGTGATGTACAACCACTTTCGATCGCTGTTTCACCCGACGGAAAGTACGTTGTCTACGCAACCGAGGAAGCGGGGGAAACGAGTTTATGGGTTCGACATGTGGCGACTTCCAGCAACGTTCCGATAGTGCCGGGGGCACCAGTTGCATTCACGGGTCTTACATTTTCACCAGACGGAAGCTACGTCTACTACATCGAAGAAAAGAGAGAGTCGACGACGCTGTATCAAGTTCCAGTGCTCGGTGGTTCACCTCGTAAGCTGATCGACGACGCAAAAGGTCCAGTCACCTTTTCTCCCGACGGTTCTCAATTCGCATTCAGGAGTAGTGACGCCTCAGCTTTGATGATTGCTAATGCTGACGGTAATGGAGTGCGAACACTTGCAACCCGCCCGAATCGCGAGAATTGGGTCGCGCCTGCGTGGTCCCCAAAGAAAGATGTAATCGTTGCCGGCTTTCGTTCATTAGCCGACAACAGGGCCCGGCTAACTGAAATTTCAACCAGGGATGGCACTGAAAAACCGCTGCCCGGAAATCCCTGGCTGAATGTGACTTCATTAGCGTGGGTTCCTGACGGTACAGGACTCGTGTTGAGCGGTCGGGATGTCGAAACAAAAGTGAGTCAACTCTGGTTCATCGACTATCCAGGCGGCAATGCTCGCAGGATCACAAACGATCTGAGCGTTTACTCGGGCGTTAGTTTAACTTCTGATGGGTCGACGCTGATAAGTGTCCAAAGTGCTCGAGTAACGAATATTTGGGTGGCGGCAAATGGTGACGCAAACCTTGCGCGGAAGATTACGTCTGACACCGGCAAAGACGAAGGCCTATCAGGTTTAAGTTGGACGCCAGACGGACACATAATTCATTCGGCTCGAACCGGTGGTGACACCGATCTTTGGATTACGGACAGCGAAGGAAAGACCAGCAGGCAACTTACCTTAAATGCCGGGCGGAACATGTTCCCAAGCGTCACGCCTGATGGTCGTTACATTGTGGTTGTCTCGGATCGAAGTGGTCGAAACGAACTCTGGCGCACGGATATCGATGGTAGAAATCCATTGCAACTAGCGAACGTTACGATTAGTGGCATTCCTGACTTATCGCCAGATGGGAAATGGGTCTTCTTTCAATCGCAAGCGAACAAGGGCACAACGATCTGGAAAACTTCCATCGATGGCGGACAGCCAGTGCAAGTCACTCCCGACACGTCCTCGCGACCACTGGTCGCACCAGATGGGCATACCTTGTTGTGCGTTTTTGGCGACATTGGTTCTAATTTAACTCAAAAACTTAAGCTTCTTTCGCTCGACAGTGGAGGAATAATTCGAGAACTGGATTTACCTCAATTAATTAAGGCCGGACTCGTCCAGTGGAATACAAAGGGTGATGCGTTGATTTATCGCGACAGCCGGAATCGTACCGACAACCTTTGGAGCCAGGACCTTGACGGAGGTCCGCCGAAACAGTTAACCCAATTTAGCGCGGAGCAAATTTTTGCGTTCGACTGGAGCCGTGATGGGAAAACACTCGTTGTAGTTCGCGGTCGAGACGGATCCGATGTAGTAAGTATCAAGAGCTTTCATTGAGTTATTACCCAACTCAGCAAACGGGAAACCCGGCACCCAAGATCATCAAGAGTTTAGTGCGTCGTGAGTGCCTCATAACAAAGGAGCTAACATGGCAACAACAAAGAAGAAACCTGGCGGGCCGACAGCGTGCTCGGGTGCGAATTGCGATTGGTTAGTGGTTCATAGAGGTGCTTTCGCATGCATAGAAGGTTACGGAGACTGCTTTCAGCCAAGATTCTTGTCGGCTGAGACAACTCCGTTTCACGATGAACTGCTCGAGGATTTGAGTAACAAGCTGAATCGTATTCTTGCTCAAATACCGGCAGACACAAATGGACGGAAACTCTCATTCTGCGGTACGAATATGGGAATTTTTCTCGCATGGGCGGACCATGGCGCCCTCCCGACCAAGGGAGCAAAGATAGTCAACAGCAGAAGTGATGAAAAGACGATTAGGAAAGCTTTGAAGTTAAAAGCTGAACCTGCCAAGTCGAGCAAGAAGCGGTAATGTTGGAAGCGCAGTTTGGAAGGGGGGGCACGCGTAGCGCGCCCCCCGCCTGCGTCATATGAGCCTTAGCACAAGCCGTGGTTTGAGTAGTTACTACCCGGCGTAGGCTTCCTTGAGTTTTGCTATATCGAGTTTCACCATCTGCAGCATTGCTTCCATCACGCGTTTTGACTTCACGGGATCCGGATCTCCCAACAATTCGCTAAGCACGTTTGGAATAATCTGCCACGACAATCCGAACTTATCCTTCAACCATCCGCACCGTTGAGGTTGTCCACCTTCAACCAGTTTTGACCAGTAGCAATCAACTTCTTCCTGGGTCTCACACTTGACCATGAAAGAAACCGCCTCTGTAAATTTGAAAAGTGGACCACCGTTGAGCGCCATGAATTCCTGACCGTTAAGTTCGAACGTCGCAGTCATGATCGTTCCTTTTGGTCCAGGGCCTGCGTCGCCGTAGCGAGATGCACTGATGACTCTTGAGTTGTTGAAAATCGAAGTGTAAAAGGTGACGGCTTCGTCAGCATTGTTATCAAACCACAAGAATGGTGTTATTTTTTGGGACATAAATCTCT
>QHXL01000175.1:4922-5952 GCA_003222935.1 Acidobacteriota bacterium | reverse complement strand
TAAACACCATGGAAACGAGCCCGCAAACGTATAGATAATGAACTTGGGCATGTTCATCCGGGCCACGCCGGCAGGAAAGGCGATGAAGGTTCTTATCGCAGGTAACAAGCGACTTACGAAAACGATAATCTCTCCGTACTTCGCAAACCAACGATCGGCCATGTCGAGGTCATGACGCGACAAGAGAATGTACTTGCCATATTTTTCGATGAACGGTCGGCCACCATACTGGCCAGCCCAGTAGGCTGGTATTGAGCCAAGTACGCAGCCAATCGCACCGGCAAACCCGACTCCCAGCAGGCTCATCTCTCCCCTCGAAACCAGATAACCAGCAAAGGGCATGATGATTTCCGACGGCAGCGGAATACACATCGACTCGATGCCCATCAACAACACAACACCCCAGTAACCCATTGCGGAAATAGTTGCGACTATAAAGCCTGATAGGATGCCAATTATTTTTGCGATCATAAGGTCTGTATTTGGTTGATGGTTAGGTTTTGGTATTCAAGTGTGACGTTGAAAAGTACAAGTTAGGAAAGGTGGTTTGGCTTACTTTTCTGTCCAGCCGTGCTGACCAATCAAGGGAACAAATGCGCAGGCGCCGTGGTCTTCGACTTTCCTTCCCTGCTCCGTTTTGATAACGCGTATCAAACGTTGAGCCTCTCGCGTCTCGCCTACCGGGACAACGAGGTGGCCGCCAACTTTTAGTTGGTTGATAAGTGGTTCTGGAATAGTTGGCCCACCAGCCGCCACGAGTATTCCGGCGTACGGCCCATGTGCGGCCCATCCAAGCGTGCCATCAAAACATTTCACGGTGGCATTGTAGATTTCCAGCTGACGAATTCTTGCCTGAGCTTCTCTTGCAAGATCGCCAATGCGTTCAATCGAGTAAACCTGCGCCGCTACTTTTGAGAGTACAGCGGTTTGATAACCGGATCCGGCACCAATCTCGAGCACACGACTGTTGGTATCTAGTTCGAGCAACTCGGTCATCTTCGCAACAATGTATGGCTGAGAGATCGTCTGG
>QHXL01000175.1:0-4864 GCA_003222935.1 Acidobacteriota bacterium | reverse complement strand
TCGAGGACTCTTTGGTCTTTGATTCCGTAATGTTCGCGCAGCCGGGCAACCATGCGCTCGCGTGGGATGAAATATTCCTGCTGTAAAGCGGAATTATGTCTGTTTGCAGGCTGCACTTGGAAAGAAATGATCTTTGTGCTTGGTACTTTGTGCTTCGAACCTTCAACGCTGACCGAAACTCTTAGACAAAGAACAAAGTAATAAGCGCAAAGTACAAAAATCAGCCCTTCTGAAGTAACTCAGGCTCCTTCAGATAATTCCACGTCTCGATTGCCGTCAGAGCTTGATGGTCGGTCATATCACTGCGCAACGGTGTTACCGAAACATAGCCCATCTCCACGGCGTAATAATCAGTGCCCTCGGCAGAGTTTGTATTGAAATACTCTTCGCCGATCCAGAAGTAAGGCTTACCGCGCGGATCGATATGCTCGGTGATCACCGGTCGAGCATTCTTAATTCCCTGTCGCGTAACTTTGACTCCCTTGATCTCGCCAGGAGGGATGTTGATGTTCAATAACGTTCCTTCGGGCAATCCCTCCTCGAGAACTTTCTTAGCGGCAGTTACAGCAATGGAAGCTGCGGCAGCAAAGTTAAAATGATCTCGAGCGACGAGACTCAGGGCTATACCGGGCACACCCAGGATCGTTGCTTCCAATGCGCCAGCGACAGTCCCCGAGTAGGTCGCGTCGTCACCTAAATTGCCGCCATGATTGATTCCCGAAACGCAGATGTCGGGCAGTTCTTCAGGTGGAAGTATTTTATTTAATGCGAGAGTAACGCAATCGGTGGGAGTGCCGTCGATGGCCCAGTGACGATTATCGAGTTGGCGTATTCGTAATGGTCGAGCAAGCGTTAGGCTGTGTGACGCGCCGCTCATTTCAGAGGCTGGTGCAACTACGTAAACATCGCCGAGTTCCCGCATAGCTTCTTCCAGCTTCTGCAGGCCATCAGAGTGGATGCCGTCATCGTTTGTTACCAGGATCCGCGTCATAGAATTAGTTCCGCCGCTACACCATCACACACGCATTCGCAGTGGCTTGCTCACTCAGGAGCGTCCACTTCTCAAGGTTTAGTTTCAGACGGCTGGTGAGATAAGAACGCGGCCATGAGCCGCGTTCGTCGGTGGAGTAATAATTTAGTCGCGCGGGATTCGCATGCGGCCTTTTTTCTTGTTCCGCTTGCGAGCGAGTGCTGACTTCAATTTCGCTTTTTGACCGGGAGGGATAAAGAACGCGTGTTTTTTGGCGTCTTTGATAATCTCTTCCGTCATGACTTTACGCTTGAAACGACGCAATGCGCTCTCAATCGACTCACCCTGGTTTACAGTAACTATAGCCATTCTCTCTATGCTTTCCTTCTCAATTCAAACTTTGGCACTTATTTAACACGCCGACAATAGTGGAGGTCAAGTGAGCAGCGCGGTAATTGCTGATTTCCAATTGCCGATTGCCGATTTGGCTCCCTCGCCGTCCGTAAGTTCGTGTTAATTCGTCAATTGGCAATCGGAAATTGGCAATCGGCAATGTCTTGACAGACTGAACCCCGCAAAGAACCGTCTCTTTGCGGGGTTCGTTTTTAACTTAACTAATTTATACCAGAACTGCTTCTGCCTGCTCTTCTTTCTTACGGCTGCTGCCCAAGCCCTTGATCTGAACGGGCTTGTCGGCTGCTTTGATATCCAGCTGCTTGTTGAGCACCATTTCCTGGTACATCTTTTTCATCATCAAAGCCTCTTCGTGAGCCGTCTTCGGGCCTTCCATCTGAGGCTTGTTTGGACGAGCAAGATCAACTTCATTGAGGATCATGCCGTGAGCCCTGTCCGTCATCTCGACTTCCTTGCCGCCGGCAAAAATCTCATGACGACCATGCTCCTGATACCACTTAGCAACCGTGGCGTTCTGGTGCATGTTTTCGATGATGTTTCTCCAACCGATACCCGTGTTGTAAGCACAGAAGGAAATCTCGCCTTCCTGTGTACCGTAGGGGATGATGCACATCTCTGTGCGTCGGAAATCGTAGTTGAAGAGATCCTGGAACCACATGCCGGCGATGAATAGGAAGTTCCAACGATCCGAACGACGCTTTTCGATGTCCTGTTCGCTGCGGTCACCACCCACCTTGCCGTAGTCCTTACCAGTCAGGCCAAACGACTTGTCGAACTTCTTGAAGAGCTCGTAAAGAGTAAACTGCGAAGGCGACTTGTACGGGTTGTAGTGCTTCAGCAACGTCAGCCCCATCATCAGGTTTGACATCCACTTGCCACGGGCAGCATCAGTAATCTTCTGCATGTCCTTTACAAGACCGGGGATGTTCAAGAACTCAGGAACCGGACGCATCTCCTTGTTTTCTTTGTCGATCATCACCGCGGTACCGACACCACAGTTCGGGTGGCATCCGCACGAGACTTGTCCCCACTCAGCCTGTGGTCCGTGAACAAGATCCGCAAAATCGGCAAAGGCACCCATCAAGGACAGCGGGAACCAGTCGCGAGTTGGTTCTGTGATACCAACCTGGTTCTTCACGTCATGAGCAAGGTGCGAAAGCGTATAGCGCTGTTGGAGACGACGATGTTCCGTTATCTCTTCATCGCGACCGGTGAATGAAACCGGCTGGAATGAAAGGAAGGCAATCTTCTTCGGATTGTCGAGCGCGAAGCGAATGATTGAGCCAACCTGGTCGTTGTTGATACCGTTGACCAGCGTTGTGACCAGAACGATTTCAACACCTGCTTCGTGCAGGTTGTTGATGGCTCTCATCTTCACGTCGAACAGGTTACCTACCTGTCGGTGACTGTTCGCATCGTTACCGATTCCGTCAAACTGGAGATAGACGTAACGCAAACCGGCTTCGGCAGCTTCGCGACAGAACTCTTTGCTCTTGGCGAACTCAATGCCGTTTGTCGCGGCTTGCACGCTGTTGTAACCAACTTTGCGCGAGTATCGGATTGATTCGAGGAAGTGCGGCGAGATTGAAGGCTCACCACCGGAGAACTGAACGGACATCTGTCGACGCGGCTTGATTGTAATCGCGTTGTCGAGAATCTCCTTGATCTCATCCATGCTCAGCTCGTGAACGAAACCAACCTGGTTGGCGTCCATGAAGCATGGGTCGCACATCATGTTGCAACGGTTGGTAAGGTCGACTGTCAGAACAGCACCGCGACCATACTTGACCGTGCTCGAGCCATGATTATGAAGTTTCTCGTCGTTATGCGCGTCGATATCGCGACCGGGAAACATCTTTTCAATGTGTGTTAGAAACTTCGCATCAATAGCCATCATGTCTTCGAAGTGACCGTGCACCGGACAATCTTTGATCATCCAGATTTCACCGTCGCGTTCGATGATCTGCGCTTTGATTTCGCCGACCTTCTCATTAATAAGGACGCTGACATCCTTTTTTCCGCTCAGGATTGCTTCGCGGGCTTCAATCACGCAGTTTGGACACAGCGAATCTGTTGTGCGCGGCCAACCGAGTGTCGGCTTGCTCTTCTGCCATGATTTCAACAGCGGTTTGTCTGACCACTTTGGAGTAAATGAGGGATTCGGTTTGTATTTATTAACCGATTGAATTGCATTGAAAAGCCCTCCTGCTAACAGGGTCAAACCTCTCTCCGCGTGCTTGATAGGTCGCATCGTTCCTCCGTCGTTTTTCTACTAAGGTATCTGAATTATTGCCTGTCGCGGCAGACGACTGCCTGCCGAATTCCAATTTCTAGTGGCAATGACCGTGCCGCCAATGCCGCTAGCGAGTTAACCTTAATCATTTCTACAGTTAGTTTAAAATGAAGCTCAGCAACTAGCGAATTCAGCATCTTCGATCTGTGTCCTGATGCAACAAAGAGTAATCTGGGCCCTGTCATGTGTCACTTTATCCTTGCCTGAGGAAATCTCGACAAAGAAGACACAGGCGCTCTTCTGCCGGTTCAGTGAACGGTCTATTCCGGTGTTGGGTTTGCTGATTCTGGGGACGCTGCGCGAGCGGAATCCCAATGACGGCACAGTCCGTGGATTGTTCACGTCCTACCTACAAGCAGAACTTCCAACGATCGCCGAATCCCACCGACGGCATGGCGTGGGTGGGATTTCAACTTGTCGGTAACTAACCGGGAAAGGTGTGTGAGCTAGTTTGATGGTTTGGGGTCGCCTTCACTCATGGCAGCACTCATAGCCGCGATGATCGGTTCGGTGACACGACGTTTCTGAAGTTCTTCCAACTTCGAAGGGGAGAGATCAAAATCAACTGGGGATGACTCGATTCGTTTGATGATCGTCCCTTCAGAGAATCCCGCTTCCACCAGTTTAATCACTCCGTCGTTAGTTAGTGTTGGTGTCTTCTCTAACTTCGCTGCCGCGCCGCCACCTTCACTCACCGGCCGAATAATCCGAACGGTAGCAGAACCCGTGACGTTACTATCGTTTTGGTTTCCACCACGATCTCCACTTGACTGACTTCTGGATTTCGAACCGCCACTCGAACCAAAAATGTCTGTCCCTGTTCCCTGCGACTGCGCCGCCTGTTTTGTCGATTCGCGGAAGAACGCCTCGTCACCAAAATCATCATCACTCGAGAATGTGCCGCTGAGTGACAACATCGCGAGGATAATGTTTTCGCTGACCCCGTTTTGTTTGAGTTGAATCAGCTGTTCGGTATCGAGCGTAAACTGATTTTGCCGGCTGTTAATAATTGCGATGATCGTCTTTTCTTTGAAGCCGGCTTTTACCAGTTTGATTACAGCGGTGTTCGTCAAAGGCTTATCGGATGGCTGTTGACCAGCGAACGAACCCGATACGAGTAATCCCAGGGCCGTCACTAAAATCCCCCGCAGTACCACTTTGTTAGCAATGTTCATCGAAGTTCTAAT
>QHXL01000115.1 GCA_003222935.1 Acidobacteriota bacterium | reverse complement strand
ACAGGACAGTATCGCATTACTCCTCATCGGTACCGGTTGGGTAATCATTCCAATTCTGGCAGCCTTCGATCGAATCGTTTTTGACGGAATCGTTATCCGGCGCCAGGGTCCGGGGTCTCTTCTTCTGGAAACGCTTTTCGGAAAAGTTCGACAACTCGCACTCGTCGACTTCGAGACAGTTGAGACAAACGCTGTTCGTACTTTACGTCGTCGAGGAGCGGTTAGATATCGCTATCGCACCCAAATCAGCGGCAAAGGCAAAGACTTTGTCATCGCTTCCGGCGGTAAGGCGTATCGGCGATTAATGCGCGAACTACTACCGTTAATACATGAAGAGAAACTCGACAATCGCAGTCGTGATCTTCGCGATTATTTAAGTGACCCAGGTTTCGTAAATCGCAAGACTCAGCTGTCGCAACTTGCTTCGGAAGACATCCTTGACGTTGCTAAGTCGGGGTTCAAACTGGGCGGAAAAAGCAATAAGGCTGAACCGCCGCCAGCGGATATTGAACGTGCGCATTTGCTGCGACGACTCGGAAATGAGTTGCGTGTCGCCGGACGTTTGCGAGAAGCCGGTGAGGCGTTTCGACGGGCCTTGATTGTGACCCCTCGCGCTTCATGGCTTATCTATGACTTCGCCCGTCTGCTGCGTTCGCAAGCGAGTGCTCAGTCGGACGCTCGTTTGCTCATGCGTGCGCGCGCCGCGTTGAGACTGGCGGCGATTCGTGGCGCAGGCGACCTGGTTCTGTTGCCTTTGATAGGTGAGAGTTTTCTGGAGTGTGGCGACGCTCGTAACGCTCGACAAACGTTTCAGCGAACAGTCGAACTTGACAGTGGCAATTACAAAGCACGTTTGGGACTTGCAGATCTGGCGCTCCGCGACGGCAAGTTAGCCCATGTGATTCATCACTACCATGAAGCGGCTCGAGTCAGTTCTGAACAGGCTCTAGTTAGATACGCTCGTCGGGAAGGCGACTACTACATGCTGCTCAACGACGACGAGGAGTATCTGGCAACCGAGTTGAGACGAATCAACTGGCTCCAGCATTTCACACGGGTGCGTCGACTTTCATCTAGAGTGCTCAACGCAGCAATTCTTATCGCATTGATTGGTGGGTTTTTGGATCCGGTCGCGGGAAGTATTGGTTGGTCTATAGCGTCGTCGGCGTTGGGAGTGTGGTTGCTGATGTTGGTAGGCACGCGACTGTTGTTCAGTCGGACCAAACCTCGCGTACTCGCATAGAGAAAGAAACTTAGCCGCAGATTTACGCAGATAATACAGATCAGAAAAGTTCGATCTGCGATAATTTGCGTCTATCCGCGGCTCCTATTTTAATCTACTAGTTCTGACCCTTCTTCCTCTTCGCGGGAGCCTTTTTGGATGCTGAGGCTTCACTCTTTTTTTCTGGTGGCGTCGTAACTGTCTGAGGCGCAATCGTTCTTGCTTGTTGTTCAGTCGCCGATGCTACGGCGAAAGCGCGTGACGGCTCTGGACTCAGCAGCGAATCCCAACGATATCGAGGCTGGTCGCGTTGTTCGCCCAGCCGTTTAAACACAAGGTCCACAACGGCGCCCGTTATCCAGTTGTGATAGAACTCGCCCACGGATGCTAGCTCCGCATCAGGCGCTGGATTCATGAAGTCGATGGCGTAGGGAACCTCATCCTTAATCGCAAACTCGACCGTGTTGATATCGTAGCCAAGTGCTGTGCAAAGTGTCCTGACGTCTTTCCGCACACGCTCGGCGAGTTTCGGCGCCAGATAATCGGGGTTGTGTACATACTGCTCGCCGGAGAGATATGGCTTACGAGGATCATAGGCCATGATCATCACTTCTTCCTGGCCCACGCAATAACATCTGACAAACTGGTCGAAATCGACGTTCTCCTGTAGCGTCATACACAACGTCCCACTCTTGTCGTATTCAGACCAAAGCTCTTCGAGTGAATTTATTTTCGAGACATTCTTCCAGCCGCCACCGTCAAAAGGTTTCAAGAACGCGGGCAGGCCAACGTAGTCGATGATCCCTTGCCAATCGAGTGGAAACTCGAGATTCCGTAAGCTCTCGCTAATGATTCCTTCGATGTAGTCCTTTTGCGGAAGCAGCACGGTCTTCGGAATAGCGACGCCAAGCTTTTTGCCGAGTGAGTAGTTAAAGAACTTGTCGTCGGCTGACCACCAGAAGGGGTTATTGATAACGATTGTTCCTTCGAGCGCCATGCGTTTAAGAGTGGCGCGATAGAACGGAACTTCATGTGAGATGCGATCGATTACGAGGTCATACTTTGGTGGCGCATCGAATTTGATGCCACCAAGTTTCAGGTATTCGGCAACAACCTCGCCCTTGCCGCGTTCATTGATGCTTTTGATGATTGCTTCGGGAAAAGTCTTCTCCCGACCAACTAGTACTCCAACGCGCTTCATATCTTCAGAGTGTCCTTTCCTGCGGTTATGAGCCGAGTTCAGCTCCAGATGCCGCGAGGGTAATACGGTGATGACTCTAGACCTCGCGGAAAACGAAGCAAAATAACTGTGCGCCAATAGCTTGTCAAACGGTAGCACTTTAACTCTAGCATCTGGGTGAGGTGTCGCCGCGTGAACTCAACCGTTTGGTGGCCGAGTTGATGACACTAAAGGGCTTGAGCTAGCCTGCGAGGGAAAATGATCTGCAGCGGCTACAGGCATCGGAGTTCCACATACAGGGCATCCATAACTTGTCAGTCTGGCGAGGCGGGTTTTTGCGGGCCGTATGCTACAATCCGGCACTCGATTACGGTACTTTCCCCAGTGAGGGCGCCTACAAAGGCCCGATCCGAATCCAAGGAGAATTCTTACAGTTGTTTCGCCCATTTTCAGCCCTAGCCCTAGCACTGTTGTGTGCTTTTCTCGCCCTCCCTTCAGCAGCCACCAAAGCTCAAACCACAGCGCCTCAACCCAATCAGGGCACCGCGACACCGAACAATAAACCCACGCCACCAAAGGACAACAAGGATAGTAAGACCTCGTTCACTGCTGAACAGGTTGTGGAGTCGGTAATTCTGGTGTACGGATCGCGACCTGCGCTGGAGCACATTCGTCGAAACGGTGTTGAGCGAGGCAAGGTTACTCGCTTCACTCCAGAGGGAAATCCCGAAGAGTCGAACTATGAACGACGGTTTGTGAGGGGAGAAAGTCTTGATAAAGACAAGATTCGCCTCGATCAAAAACTGTCGACCATGGAATATTCACTCATCTATGGCGACGGGAAGCTTTGGGGCCTGATAAATGGAGCAGCATTCACTCCACGTCAGGATGCGGCCAACATTTTTCTGTCCCAACATATCCACAGCATCGAAGCGTTACTTCGCTACAAAGAGTCTGGATCCACCATCACGCTCAACGGTAAGGAACAGCAAAAAGGTCTGGAGCTGTTCGTAGTGGAGTTGTTAGACAAGGAAAAGCGCAAGACTCGCTACTACGTCAGTGCGCGCACCTTGAGGATCCTGTGGTTGGAGTACGAAGACGGTGCTGTAAAATACACCCGTAAGTTCATGGATTACCGGCCCGTACAGCAAACTTTGGTGCCGTATCACATCATTCTCCTCGAAGATGGACGACAGAGCCTGGAAACTCGAGTTCTCACAATCATCTACGGAACCAAGGTCGACGACTCAATCTTTAAGAATCCTGAAGCCTGATCTCCTCTTTTCACAAAAAGGCCAATACTACTTAGGATCTTAGCCGCAGATTAACGCAGATCTCCGCAGATACTTGAAGATTGTCTCTTCAGATCTGCGCTCATCTGCGTAAATCTGCGGCTAAGATCCGATAAGCAGGCAGTTGTGAAACCAGAACCAGTCCCAAATCCTTTTGGGAACCGTTGATAGGGCGGTGCGTGTATACCTGCGGGCGGTCGCCGGTGTGGGTATAATCGGCCTGTAGATCGCCCGTTTGACGAGCCCGCGAGAGCCGCGAAGACTCTCGAGTTATTAAGTAAATTTTCGGCGGTCCTTGAGTTATCAAGAGAGCCTACCTGCCAGATGAATACCCTGACCACCATCGATGAGCTGGGTTTTGCCCATGCTCTACAAGAAGAGACTATCGAGGATACGACGTCGGACCACGCGTTACTCGAAGCCACTCGTACTGGTGATCAGGATGCATTTGGAGAGTTGGTCAGTCGATACAGGAATCAGATTACGAGTTACATCTATCGAATGACCAATGACTACGACGGCGCCGTTGACCTGGCCCAGGAGACGTTTGTTCGAGTCTACAGAGCAGCGGATCGATATCAGAGGACTTATGCGTTTTCGACTTATATCTATCGGATTGCGACGAACCTTGCGATCAGCGAATTGCGAAAACGAAAACGACGGAAGTTGGTTTCTCTTACCGGTTTCTTTCAGTCAAACGACGGAGGAGAAGCCCGCGAATTCAATCCACCGGATGAGCGACCATTGCAGGACACAGAGCTTGTCGACACGGAGCGGAGAACTGCGGTGCAGCGTGCGATAGGAACGCTGCCTGAGAAGTATCGAGCGCCATTGATCCTGCGCGATGTCGACGGTCGGAGCTACGAAGAGATCGCAAGAATCTTGGAGACGAGTGAAGGGACAGTGAAGTCGAGAATCAGCCGGGCCCGTGGTTTTCTCAGAGAGAAGATGACGGCTTACTTGTGAGCCAGTGGATGGCGGTGCATGTGGGATGAAAGACATGACAAAATCAAACT
>QHXL01000114.1:4890-7384 GCA_003222935.1 Acidobacteriota bacterium | reverse complement strand
GTGATGCGTGAGACGAGCGTCTCCGAGATCACGCGCAGCAATATGGCCGAGCAAATTGTTACTTCGAATGGGTGCTGGTGTCGCAAGGTCGAGTGACTGTGCACTCAAGACAGCGGCACACACCAAAACCAGCAGGTGACACAAAACAACTCGAATTGCAGTTTTATTAAAATCTCGAAGCATTGGTAAATCTCGGCTACTTGCTGGCGAGAATGACATCGTTCGGGAGGAAAGAATATCAGATAAGTCTCTCCTTGTCCGATAGACTCTGTGAGTGGGCATGAACTAGTCTTCACTCCAGTAGGAGTGTGATGTTTATAGTATTGGCATTGATATCCCTGAGGCGCGGTGCGGCGGGCCGGGACGCAACTAGCACTTGCCCACTGAGTTTCGTTCCGGCCCGCCGAACCGCGCCGGGAGGTTAAAACTCGACGAGGCTATAGACATGGCACTCCTCCCGGAGTGAAGGCATCTTCGAAGGTTTCATCTTGTTATCTGCTTGTCTTTAGGCAAGCGATGAACTTCGGTGGTTGAAAGAAGCTGGATTAGAAGTGTTATTCTCCTACCTATGAAGAAAGCCCGCATTGCCCTAATTCTTCTCTCCATCCTTTTCAGTTTTTCGATCGCGATTCAAGCCCAACTCCGGAAACCACCCCAATCGTGGTCAATAAAGTTCGATAAGGACGTCCGCTTCTATCAATCGACCGACCTGGGCGTTGTTATCGTGGGAACAGAAAAGTCACTCTACGTTATTGACGGCACGACCGGAGAAACGTTGTGGCGTCGGAAGGATGTTTCTCTTGATGAAACTGATGTAGCTCCGGTTCCTGACACTGACTTGCTGCTGTTGAGTTTTGGGAAGAGCGATAAAACGCGAGTGGAGGCCGTCGATATCTTCACCGGAGATTCGATCTGGCGTAGCGAGAAGATCAAGGGTGGACTGATGCAGATGGCTGTCGATCCGAATGCGAATCTTTTAGCCGTCGTGATGATCAAAGATGCGAAGAATCGTGCTAAGGAAGATTTCAAACGCCATCCACTCGTTCACGTCCTGGATCTTTCTTCCGGCGATGAAATTTGGAAATACGAAGTTGGTGAAGTTGAGATGATGCCAACTCGCTGGCCTGAAGAAGCGGACAAGGAAGTCGAATTCACTCTCGACAATTATTATCCACCTACATTTGTGGATGACCGTCTTTATCTCTTTTACGACGGCGTAACCTCATTCGACGCTCGCGGTGGTAAGGAACGTCTACGTGAAAAATATCGAGTGAACGAAGAAGGCCTGGCGTTAACAGAAGCCGCGCCGATCTTTGCCGAGTCAAATATTTATGTCTCAGGCCGGGGACACCTGCGGGCAATTTCCCGCCAGACCGGCGACACCATTTGGGAGGCAAAGGACCTTGGTCTCACACCGGAAGTCATCCTTGTTGGTAATATCCTTTACGTGCGAACGGGAGGACTTTTTACTCGACTGAAGGACGGCGATACCGTTGAACGTGGACCTTACGGCGTAAGTGCGGTCGACTCGCGCACCGGTAAACTGTTGTGGCGTTACAAAGGTGCCGACAAAGGGATTACGAATTTGATCCTCCCTGATGTCAGCCGAATCGCAATCGCCGATCGCGACGATCTTGTACTTATCGACGCCCAAAGCGGGAAACGTGCCCTGCGGGTCGCACACAAGATTGAACGCGCGTCGTTTGGATTATTGAATGAGAGTGGCGACGTTGTGATCGGAGGTCAGTCAGAGATTGCCGCATTTGACCGTTACAGTGGTCGCGAAGTGTGGAGGGCTCGTCACACTCCGCCAGGTCGCGGAATATTCAAAACGGTTCTCGCCGTCGCCGCACGTGCAACATCGCTGTACTTTCGCTATGGCGGAACCGCGATGACGGCGTTTCGAGGTATTCAGATTGCGCGTGCAGCGACAAGTATAAGTTGGTCGGGATTGGCGGCCCGATCGTCATTTTCAAACCTGCAATCACTGGCAACAGCATCTGCTGGCAACTACGCTCGTGATTACGCAACACAGCGCTTCAAACAATTTGGTATTGCTTCACAACTGCGTAACGGCAGTTCCGGAACCAGCCGGCCATTAAGTGTCACATCAGTGGCGAGGCGACGAACTGAAGGCGTCGAAGATCGTTTGTTGGATCGTCTCGACCCTTCAACTCAACTTGATCGACTATCTCGCTACCTCTGGCATAAGGATCGGCTGTCAGCGCTTCGGGGCAACTGGATGTACTTTTATACCGACCTTGATACCCGAAGTGGCAATGGCCTCGCCGGCGTGAACATCTATAACGGCCGAACTGATCGTGAGGTTCGAATCAGCGAGCTCGATGAGCGGTTTGTTGCAGACGAAGTCCTGGGATTGATGTACGTGGCAAATGGAAATCGCCTTGAGGCCCAACCACTGAATCAGTCGCCTGGTCGTTGACAGTTAACTCGGGTTCAAATGCCAATCACGATAGATGATCTGCGCCGTTTC
>QHXL01000114.1:0-4875 GCA_003222935.1 Acidobacteriota bacterium | reverse complement strand
CAGGCTGATCCAATTCGCTCGCCTGCCCGCGCGCAGGATTTGATACTCCGACAGCGGATAAAACACTATCACGCCGGGGACCTCGATAGACTTTATCCGATTCTCGACATCGAGGAAGACTTCTTCGTCAACTACGGCTACGTCAGCCGACAGTTACAAACACTAATGCATCCGCGTTCCCACTCTCGAACGCGGGCGGATGATATTGGACCGAGCTGGCCCAGCAAACAAAGGAGGCAAGCAAAGCTGCTCCTTGAATTCGTACGGCAGCGGCAATCGGTGCATCCGCGAACAGTTGCCGATTATTTCTCGCATGGCAGAGTGACGAACTACTGGGGTGGTTCGTCTAATGCAACGACTCGTCTGCTCGATGCGATGCACTATCAAGGACTACTGAAGATTGTTCGACGCGAGAAAGGAATTCGAGTCTACGGTACTCAGCAACATGCGGGTCGCCCGGACACCGTCGCGGAGAGACAAGCACGAATCGATTCTCTAGTCGACGTAGCGATACGCATTTACGGGCCGGTTCCCGGTAAGAGTCTGACTGACTACGTACGGCGGCTACGGTATGCAACTCCGCAGTGGAAGACGGAACTGAGTAGCGCATTACAAAGAGCGAAAAAGCGTCTACCGCAAACTAAGATCGCAAACGTGGATTGGTATTGGTCAACTGATGAATCTCCAAACATCAAGAGCGATAGCGACACAGTGCGACTTCTGACGCCGTTCGATCCACTGGTCCACGATCGCTATCGTTTCGAACTATTTTGGAACTGGACTTACCGATTCGAGGCCTACACCCCTGTGGCAAAACGAAAGCTTGGGTACTACGCTATGCCAATTCTTTGGCGTAACGAAGTGATTGGCTGGGCCAACCTATCGGTTAAAAGCAATGACCTCACCACCGAGTTTGGATATGTGAAGTCACAACCAAAGGATCGTTCATTCAAAGTTGAACTTGACGCTGAAATCCATCGCATCAAAGAATTTTTGGGAATAGTCTCTGTGTAATCTCTGTGTCTCCGCGCCTCCGTGGTTACTAATTCGAACGAATGCATAACCACTGAGGCACCGAGACGCAGAGAAAGCACAGAGTCTCTGAAGACCTATCCTTGCCAACATGAAAAGAGTTATCCTTAGCGGCCGAGAGCCCGACACTTTATGAAAGTCATTTTCCTGCTCGTCCTCGCTGTTGCATGCGCCTTAACAGTCGCATCTCAATCCGGACGTCGGAACCCGATCTCGAAACCGGCGCCCACAGCTCCGATTCAACCTGATCTCACTCCCGAACCCGAAGAACCTGAGAGAGTCCCTGTCTCCGAACTACTGTTTGTTCCTGAAGTCGTACTCGACGCCGAGATCAAGGGAATGGATAACACGACTTTCCGACTTGCTGACTTTCATGGGAAAGTTCAAGTGATAAATATTTGGGCGTCCTGGTGTGGCCCCTGCCGTCGGGAGGTACCTGAGTATGAGCGTGTGCGCAAAGCTTACGCCGACAAGGACGTGGTGTTCATTGCCCTCACCCCCGAAAACCCTGAAAGAGCGGCCGAGCAGGTAAATAAATTTTTAAGTGAGGTCAGCTTCGGATTCCGCCTGGGTTGGGCAAGTCCAGAGGTCATCGAACGATTGATGAACGTAAAGGCTGCAATACCGCAAACAATTGTTATCGACGCCACCGGGCGAGTCCTCAAACATTGGATTGGCTATTCACCTCGCCAGAGTGGAAAACGACTAAGCGACTTGATTGATTTAGCGCTTAAAGAGAAACCATAAGTCACTTCATACCGTGGACAACGTTTGCAAGCACGAACGCGACGAACACACCCGCCACCAGAATCACCACGCCTAGAATCACAACACTTAAGGTAGCCACGACGGCAGCGGCTCCAACTCCGAACTTTGTAGAATTCGCGAGCCTCTTAGCCAGGACCACACCTATCACTCCATCGCCCACAACGCTCGCCAGCGAAAGGACAATGAAGAAGATCAAAGCTGGCGTCGCCTCTCGCTCGCTGAACCCGTTGAGCCCAAGCAACAGGATAAAGAGCCCAAACACGGCAGCGGCTATTTGCGCGACTGCAGCGATTAGAAAGACGATGATTCTCATAAGCAATTCATTGAAGATTAAGGATTGATGCTTCCCCTTCCATTCGTTACAGTAGAATCTATCAACTTTTGAAGGTCCACTCATGAGACATCGAAATCGTTTCCTACAGATCGCCTTAGCTTTTCTCCTTTTCCTGCAAACCGGAAATCTCATGTCGACTCAAACAGCAGTAAGCACCGAGAAAGCTTACGAACCTTCACCACGTACCGATCAAAACTCGATGCTGGCCCATGCACAGTTACTGGAGAAAGCCAAACAGGGACGCATCGACATCTATTTCGAAGGCGACTCGATCACCAGGCGCTGGGGTACGAGCGACGAGCAATACAAACACTTCCTCGAAAACTGGCGGGCGAATTTTTTCGGCTGGAACGCTGCTAATTTTGGCTGGGGCGGCGATACGACCCAAAACATTTTGTGGCGCCTTAACAACGGTGAGTTGGATAACGTTAATCCAAAGATCATCGTGCTGCTGGCCGGAACGAACAACGTCGGCAAAAAGTCACCCGAGGAAAACGACCCGCGAGTCGACAATATCACACAAGGTATCAAGGCAATCTTAGACCTCTTCCGACAAAAGTCGCCGAAGTCCACGGTCATACTAATGGGCATCTTCCCGCGTAACGACAACATGGCGGTGATGCCGATCATCAACGCAATCAACCAGCGTATTGCCAAATTCGCCGACGCTAAGAAAGTCCGATACTTAAATATCAACGACAAGCTTGCCGACAAGGACGATAAGCTGTTCGAGGGAATAACAAACAAAGACGGACTCCATCTCGACATCAAGGGCTATCAAGTGTGGGCCGACGCGCTTAAGCCGATCTTCAAAAAGCTACTTGGACCACCAGCAAAAACAGATCGCGCCCCGGCCCCCACAGGCGATCCAAGCGCGCAAAAGCCTCGTACCTAGCCTCTTGAGCTAAACAAGAACGTCGCTGCTGGGACCGCAGGCGTACCCGCCTGCCCAACCTGGACTAAAGCGCGATCGAACCTTAGGACAACGTAGCAGTCGGGGACGCCTGCGGTCCCAGCAGCAACGTCTAGTTTCCACCGGATACTTTTCAACTCTATGAAGATCAAAACCAAAGTCCTGACTCTCGCCGTCGCATGGGTCATCTTCATTACACCTGTTTGCGCTCAACAGCCCGTACCGTCCCTACGAAAACAAGGAACCGCAACACAACTCATTGTCGACGGTAAGCCTTTCCTCGCACTTGCCGGGGAGTTGGGCAACTCCACTTCATCAAGCGCCGATTACATGCGCCCCATTTGGGCAAAGTTGGCTGCTATGAATCTCAACACCGTCTTGATCCCCGTCTACTGGGAACTGATTGAGCCAAGCGAAGGAAAATTCGACTTCACCCTGGTCGACGCCTTAATCAAAGGCGCACGCGAACACAAACTGCGACTGGTTCCGTTGTGGTTCGCCTCATGGAAAAACAGCATGTCGAGTTACGCGCCTGCCTGGGTAAAAACAAATCACCGTCGCTTTCCTCGCTCGCAAGACAAGAACGGCGTTGGTATGGAGATCCTTTCAACGTTTAGCAAAGAAAACGTTGAGGCAGACGCACGAGCGTTCACTGCGTTCATGCGTCACTTGCGTGAAGTAGATGCAAACGAGCGTACCGTGATCATGGTTCAGGTTGAAAATGAAGTAGGAATGATTCCTGATTCACGCGACCGCAGCCCCGAAGCCAATGCTTTGTTTAATCAACCAGTCCCGGTTGAGTTGATGAACTATTTGCAACAGAACAAAGAACAGCTCATACCCGAGTTTCGCACTGTATGGGCAACGAATGGCTTCAGGAATCGAGGCAGCTGGGAGGAGATCTTCGGAAGAGGTCCAGCGACGGATGAACTTTTTATGGCGTGGTATTTTGCTCGGTTTGTGAATCGAGTGGCCGAGGCCGGCAAGAGTGAATACGCTTTGCCGATGTTTGTTAACGCAGCGCTCGTACGGCCCGGGCATCTTCCTGGTCAGTATCCGAGCGCCGGTCCACTACCGCACCTGATCGACATCTGGCGAGCGGGTGCGCCGAAAATTGATTTTCTTTCACCCGACATTTACTTCACCAACTTTGCCGAGTGGGTGCGCAAATATCACCGGTCAGGTAATCCAATCTTTATTCCGGAGGCGATGCCCGGCGCAATGAATTCGGTTAACGCACTCTACGCCGTCGGCGAACACGACGCGCTTGGGTTCAGTCCGTTCAGCATCGAGTCGTTGGACGAAACTACGACCACTCCCCTCACCCAGAGTTACGACCTGTTGAGACAGCTCACGCCACTCATCTTCGAACATCAAGGCAAGGGTGAGATGGCAGGTCTACTTTCGGAAGGTCCAGAACAACGTTTGCCGCAGCAACTACGCCTGGGTGGATATGTTTTAAACATTACTTTTGATCGCCCGGCTAATCCCACAGCCGACCTTGTCTCTGGGGGGCTGGTTATCGCGAGTGGTCCTGGTGAATTCGTATTTGCGGGGACG
This sequence comes from Acidobacteriota bacterium, assembly GCA_003222935.1. Lineage (GTDB taxonomy): Bacteria > Acidobacteriota > Blastocatellia > Pyrinomonadales > Pyrinomonadaceae > PSRF01. The sequence continues at coordinate 268 of QHXL01000114.1, read as the reverse complement.
GGCCTGACAGTGACTTTTGAAGTAGAAACGCCTGGTGATCCACTTGTAGGTCTACTCGCGGTCGACGAAGGTGGATTTAGGGATGGACAGTGGCAACAAGGAAGACGACTCAATGGCGACCAGACACATCAAGGCCGCCATATGAGATTGCCGCCAGGTAAGTTGGGAATCCAACGCGTCAAACTTTACCGGTACCGTTAAGCCGCCGGTTTTAGTGCGGCAGCTGCCATGATTCGGTGAATGTTCTCACGCGAATAGAACTCGGGAA